>NZ_JBYCKL010000050.1:0-18591 GCF_057473365.1 Halomonas sp. TH-94 | reverse complement strand
GACGACCTCTCCGCCGGCCTGCTGGTCTATACATATCTTGAATAACGCCTGCCTCTAGAGCATCTGGGGTTAGTAAACGACGATGCCCCCGCGGCCAGACCGCGGGGGCATCGTCGTTATCGTAGCTGCGTACGCTCAGGGCAAGGCCTTACTCGACGACCTGCGCCGTCACGTCGAGACCACCGGTGAGCGTCATGCGCAGCCTGGCGCCACGGGGCAGTTCGCCGACGCCCTCGGGCGTGCCGGTGATGATCACGTCCCCCGGTTCCAGAGTGAAATGGCGGCTCATCTCGGCTACCAGCGTCGGCACCGGGAACAGCATATCGGACCCCTCGCCGTGCTGACGCAGTTCGCCGTCGATCTCCAGCTCGAAAGTCAGCGCATTCCAGTTCGGCACACGGCTGAGCGGCAGGAAATCGGACAGCGGGCAGGCACCGTCGAACGACTTGGCGATCTCCCAAGGGTGACCCTTCTCCTTCAGCCGGGTCTGCACGTCGCGTAGCGTCAAGTCGAGCGCCAGGCCGATTCCGACGATGGCACGCTCGGCCTCATCGGTGGTGGCATGGGTCAAGCGCTCGCCCACCAGCAGGGCCAGCTCCGCCTCGTAATGCACTTCACCACGGGAAAAAGGCGGATCGAGCGGCTCGTCGAGGCGAATCGCGCTGGTGGCCGGCTTGATGAACAGCAGCGGCTCGGTGGGTACCGGGTTATCCAGTTCCTTGGCGTGATCAGCATAGTTGCGGCCGATGCAAACGATCTTGCCCAGTGATTGGGGAAACTCCTGCCCATCGGTGAAACGGGGGACAAAGCGCATGGCGGGTCTTCTCCTTCTCGTTATGCGTGCCGCTTCTCAACGACAGCCTCACAGTCTACCGCACCATGCGCCCTGTTCCACCCTGATGACGCTATCGAGACGATAGGTGTCACTCCTGCGGTGACCACGGCTCGCCAGGCCCATGGGCAAGGAAGCTCGGCCGACGGCGCCGTGCGGCGAAGGGCTCGACGCAGGCGTTGTCGCGCCGGTTGTAGACGAAGAAGACATTGCTGCGCGGGTCTGGCGACATGTTGGCGTTGGAGCCATGCAGGGTATTGCAGTCGAACAGCAGCAGCCCTCCGGCCGCTCCCTTGGGCGCCTCGATGCCGTGCCGCCCGACCAGCTCGCGCAGTGCCTCACGGCCCGGCACGCCGAACTCCTGGCGCTTCAGCGACAGGCGGTGGTGATCGTCCGGCGTCTCGCCCAGGCACGGCACGAACACCTTGTGCGAGCCGGGGATCAGCATCAGCGGGCCATTGAACTCGTGATTGTCGGTGAGCACGATGGAGGCACTGACCGCGTGCATGGCCGGCATGCCGTCCTCGGCGTGCCAGGTCTCGAAGTCGGAATGCCAGCTGAAGCCCTTGCCCTCGAAACCGGGCTTGTAGTTGATGCGCGACTGATGCACGTAGGCCTCGCCGCCGAGGATCTGACGCACCCGACCGACGAGACGCTCGTCGCGAGCCAGCTTGGCGAACCGCCGGGACAGGAAATGCACGGCGAACAGCGAGCGGATCTCCTGACTTTCGGGTTCGGTGATGCTGAAGTCGCGGTCGCGAAAATCGTCGCGGCTGAGTAGAGCATCCAGCTCGCGGCGTAGCTCGTCGAGCTCCTCACCGCCAATGAAACCGGGTTCGAACAGAAACCCCTTGCGCTCGAACTCATCGAGCTGCGCCTGGCTCAGCGGCCCCGCATCGGCACTGCCTCGCACCACACCTTCGCGTCGCTCCAGCCAGAGGCTATCGAGCGGCCTGGAAAGACGGGTGGGATAGGCGTCTTGAGCGCGCTCGAGCGCACCGCCGACCTGCGAGGAGAGGGTTTCACTATCGGCGTAGTCTGTCGCCTGTTTCAGCTTACGGTTGGACGAAGTGTGCACTGTCATCCAATCACCTCCTGTGTATCCGTGATCAGTTTCAGTCCATCTCGTGCAACGGCATGCAGCCGTGGCGGGAGGTCCACCTGGGACCTTGCAACATGGATGTGGCGGCGGCTCGGCGCGCTTTCAAGGGCAACGAAAAAACCGCCTCAAAGGGCGGTTTCAAGTTTCTGCAAGCCACTGATTTCCCGAATCTTCATCCGTTTCGGATGGTGCCGGCACCAGGAGTCGAACCCGGGACCTACTGATTACAAGTCAGTTGCTCTACCAACTGAGCTATGCCGGCTCGGGACCGACCTTGCGAATTGCAGAATCGGAAAAGGGTTGGCGTGGCTGGGGTACCAGGATTCGAACCTGGGAATGCCGATACCAAAAACCGGTGCCTTACCACTTGGCGATACCCCAGCAGATTGGTGGCCAGAGACGGAATCGAACCGCCGACACGGGGATTTTCAATCCCCTGCTCTACCGACTGAGCTATCTGGCCGCTGCCAACGGTGCGTATTAAACAAGATCAGACCCGCAGCGTCAAGCCCTTCGTTTCATGCCAATGCCACGGCGGTATCGAAGCCAAGCGGCTAGCGCTCGGGCGGCACATAGCCTTCCGCCTGATCGGTTTCGCGATTATCGAGGAAGCGCTCCATCTGGTCGTTGAGATAGGCGCGGGACTCGGGATCGAGCATGTTGAGGTGCTTTTCGTTGATCAGCCGCGTCTGCAGCGCTTGCCACTCCGTCCATGCCTGCTTCGACACGCTGGCCTGGATATCCTGCCCCTTCTTCCCCGGCAGCGGCGGGAAGGGCAGTGCCTCGAGCTCCCGCTGATACTTGCGACAGAATACGGTTTGGCTCATGACGGTCTCCTTGCAGTGGTGATTCGGCCTCAAGCCCCCGCGGGGGCTTGCAGACTGAACGGTGCGAGCGATGTCAGCAACGATTTGATCGGCGCCGCCAGACCGAGGCGCTCGGGGTTGCCTGGATCGTACCAGCATCTCCCCTCGCCCACCGAATCCAGCCGGTCGATCCGTGCCGGCTGCGGAGTAATCTCCAGCCGAAAGTGACTGAAGGTATGGCTGAAGCTCGGCCAGTGCGGATAAAGTGCCGCCCCGGTGGCATGCGCGTCGAGCCAGGCGCGCAGCGCGACCAGATCATCGAACTGGGGCAGGCCCCATAGGCCACCCCAAAGCCCGCTGGCCGGACGCTTTTCGAGCAGCACGTGTCCCGCATCATTTTGCAGCACCAGCATCAACGTGGTGCGCGTCGGCAGGTCCTTCTTTGGCTTCGACTCGGGAAAACGACGCTCCTCGCCGCGGGAATGGGCGACACAGACATCGGCAAAGGGGCAGCGTACGCACTCCGGCGTGCCACGCCGACACAGAGTGGCGCCGAGGTCCATTACCGCCTGGGTGTAATCAGCCACGCGGGTCTCAGGCGTGTAGTGCTCCGCCAGCGCCCACAGCCGGCGCTCCACGGCCGGCTGCCCCGGCCAGCCCTCAACGGCGTGCAGCCGGGCCAGGCTGCGCTTGACGTTGCCGTCGAGAATCACCGCCCGCCGTCCGCTGCTCTGGGCGATGATCGCCCCGGCGGTGGAACGGCCGATGCCGGGCAGTTCCGCCATGGCCTCGAGACTCTCTACCGGGAGCTCGCCTGCGTGCTCCTGCAAGACTTTACGGGCCGCTTTGTGCAGGTTGCGTCCACGGGCGTAGTAGCCAAGCCCGGTCCATAGATGCAGCACTTCATCCTGGTCGGCCTCGGCTAGCGCCTCGAGGGTGGGGAAGCGCGCCATGAAGCGCTCGAAATACGGGATCACTGTTGCGACCTGGGTCTGCTGCAGCATGATTTCGGAGACCCACACCCGGTAAGGCGTGCGCTGGCGCTGCCAGGGCAGATCATGACGACCGGCGTGGTCGTACCAGGCCAGCAAGCGCTGCTGGAAGGTGGCGGGCTCGAGAACCGGCAAGGGCATTTCGCTCATGCACCAACCTCGACAAAGGCGAGACGAAAAAAAGCGCCGACTGGGAGTCGGCGCAGGGACTGGCTTTGGGTCGTCAGTTCAACAGACCACGCAAGGCATCACGAAGTTCCCGACCGGCTCCCTCGCCCAGTCTTTCTTCGAGACGCTCGAGCGGGCGCTCCAGGCGTCGCTCCAGCTCTTCCCCGGCGCGACTGGAGACTTCATCGCGCAGCAACTCGGCCAGAGTGCCCTGGAACGCCTCGCGATCGAAGCGGCACCATTCACCGCTGTCTCCGGAGAGTTCGCCGCTGCAGCGCACCGGCAGGGGCACTCGCGAGAGACGGGGATTGACCGGACAGGCGGCATCCGCACCGTCGACGAAACGCGCGGCGGCTCGCAGATCGAAGCGCTCGCTGACCAGCTCCAGCTCACCCACACCGCTCATGTCGATGCCGGGAAGGGTAAACCGGATGTCTTCACTGCCAACGACTCCATCGGAGATTCGCAAGCTCGCCTCGGCGCGGTCGAAGCGGGTATCTGCGCTCCAGTCTCGGCTCGTCTCGCGCCCTTCAACCAGAGCGGCCAGTGAACACAACTCCTGAGACACGTTGACGTCGAGCACGGCGCCCTCGTCGATACGGCCATCCAGGCGTCCGTTGAGGTTGCGCTTGAGTGCCGGCAAATGGTTGCCCCGGGTCTCGAGTTCACCCCCGAGTGTCAGCCGGCCACGCAGCGGTGCCGGCTCCCCATCATTGGACAGAGCCTCGAGCAGCGGCGCCAGGCGCACGCGGGATAGCGAGGGGCGGAATTGCCAGAAAATCGGCTCGCGGGTGAGATCGAGCATGCCGCTGGTAGTCAGCTCGCCGTCGTAGAAGACCGAGCTGAAACGATCGAGGCGCTGCTGGCCGTTGGCACCGGTCATGGCCAATGCCACTTCGGTGAAGTTGAGCCCTGAAAACCGCAGCTGGGCCAGATCGAGCGCCCCATTCAGCCTCAGCTGTGCCAGCCACTCCGCGGGGATCAGCGCCGCCGGGTCGTCGGCATGAGCGACTCCTACCCCTGGCAGGGACGAGCGCGAGGCACTCTGCTCGGTGGGTTCGGCAGGCGGCAGGTAGGCATCGAGATTGAGACGATCGCCCTGCAGTTCGAAGTCGAGCAGCTCGCCACCAAGCCCGGCGGTCAGCCTCCCGGTAAAGGTACTGCCGTCCAGCACCAGGGTCAGGCCTGCCAGCTCTAGGCGCTCGCGGTTGCCGCGTACGGGGCTGGTAAGGGCCACATCGGAGAGCGCCTGGGGGTTGGCCATGGATGGCATTCTGTCGAGCCGCTCGAGCCATGGCCTCAGCGAGAGGGGAGCGAGGCTGAGCTGGCCGCTGTAACTCAGCGCCTGGTCGAGGCCCGCCAGGTTGAGGTGGCCGCTCAGGCGCAGGTTGTCGGGGCCGGTAAGCTGCAGCTCCCGTAGCTGTGCCGTGTTGTCCGCCAAATCGGCGTCAAACGCCGCGGTCAACACCAAGGGAAGCGGCCGTTCACCCAAGCTCGGGTGATGGAGGGCGGCTTCAAGACGCCCCTCCTGAAGCTGAAGGCGCTGCTGGGCAAGGTCGAGAATGAGTTGCTGCCCGCTCAGGTCGAGCTGCTGGCGGTTCTCGCTTCCCGCCAGCCGGCTCACGGTATTGAGCCTGGCTCCTTCGAGAACGTAGCGCCGCTCTGACAGGGCAAGACGCATGCGCCCCTCCAGGCTGACGTCACTGGCCAGCGACGGGCTACGTTCGAGCTCACGCCAGTCGAGCGAGGGGTAGGACCTGAGCCGGAAGGAAGTCTTCAGCGGAAACGCCCGCTGAGGATTGACGTTGGTCCCGGAGACATTGATATCGTCGATCAGCCACTCCTCACCCGCCGCCAGGTCCCGATAGGTGGCAGCGCCGTTGCGCACCTGCACGCTGGCGATATTCAGTGCCACGGTCAGGTTTCTGCCTTCCATGGTGGGGCCGGCACTGGCCGGCGCCAATGCCGACTCGGCGCCTTCGCGGCGCTCATCGAAGCGTTGCAGAAGGGTTTCCCAGTTGCCCTGCCCTTGCTGGTCGCGGATCAGCCGCAGCTGCATGCCCTCGAGCGTCAGGCCTTCGATGGCGATCTCGCCGCGCAGCAGCGGGGCGAAAGCGAGGCTGACTTCGCCGTGGGCGAATGCCAGGAAGGGCGGCTCATCCTCGGCCTGCTCGGGCAAACGCCCCCGGGCCTGCTCCACGCTCACTCCCAGGCGTGGGTAGAACGACCAGGTCAACGGGCCATCGAGCGTCAATTCGAGACCGCTGTGCTCACGCACCACTTCGATCAGGCGTGGTTTGAAATCTTCAGGATCGAGAAAAGTCGTGACATAGACCACGGCCGCTACTACCACCACACCGAGTATTCCGATGGCGGCCAGCAGCGTTTGCAGCAATCGCTTCATTGGTTACCGCCTCCTTGCAGCGGTGGAATCAGCTCGTAATAGTCACCGGAGGCATGCGGACGGTACCCCAGTCGTGTCAGCAGCACTTGGTCGACAACCGGCAGCTGGGATGAAGGGGCGCGCAGCTCGCGGCCCTCGGCCCGTGCCGCATCGCTGACCAGCGCCAGCAGCCGTGAACCGACGCCACGCCGCCGGGTAGCCTTGCGTACGCACATCTCGGAAAGCCACCAGGCCTGTTCATCGGCACACACCGCAACCGCACCCAGCAGGCGGTCGTTGAAGCGTGCACAGCCGAAGAAGTGGCCGGCCTCGAGATGTTCGCGAAGAAAGGCGTCCACCGGAACGGCCAGGCGTGCGGCCGGTGCGTCTGCGTAAATGCGCTGCAGGTCCTGCTGCACCTGCTCGTCCGACGCCCAGACGCGCTTGTCGACGAAATGAAGCGTTACCGGCATGACGGTCTCCCGGGGCCGCGGCTCGGGGCCGCCGCTGTGATGGGCGCATTGTAGCGGATGGGGGGGGCGATTCTCTATAATGGACGACCCATGACGGTAAGCACAGCGGCTTGCCCGCCCAAAAGCCGCCTGTCGGCCGCTTTCCGGGCCCACACCCTGCGAGGCGCACGAGCGCCAGAGAGACTCCGACATGTCCGAGCGAATCGCCACGGTTACCCGTGACACCAACGAGACCCAGATTACGGTCACCGTGAATCTCGATGGCGAAGGCCGCCTGAACTGCGAAACGGGCGTGCCCTTTCTCGACCACATGTTGGATCAGGTGGCACGCCACGGCCTGATCGACCTGGACATCAAGGCGGTGGGCGATCTGCATATTGACGACCATCACACCGTCGAAGACCTCGGCATCACCCTCGGCCAGGCTTTCCATCAGGCTATCGGCGACAAGCGCGGCATTTACCGCTACGGCCATGCCTACGTACCGCTGGACGAAGCCCTGTCGCGAGTCGTGATAGACTTCTCCGGCCGCCCGGGACTGTTCATGGACGTCGAGTTCACCCGTGCCAGCATCGGCAGCCTCGACACTCAGCTGTTCTGGGAGTTCTTCCAAGGCTTCGTCAATCATGCCCGGGTCACGCTGCACATCGACAATCTGAAAGGTTTCAACGCCCACCATCAGGCAGAGACCATCTTCAAGGCTTTCGGCCGTGCGCTGCGCATGGCCGTGGAGACCGACTCGCGCATGGCTGGCCAGATGCCGTCCACCAAGGGCTGCTTGTAACGCCGACGACCGAACCTGAGAGGAGCCTTCATGACCATTGCCGTCATCGATTACGGGATGGGCAATCTACATTCGGTTGCCAAGGCGCTCGAGCATGTGACCCATGAGCATGTGGTGATCACCCGCGACTCGCGCCGCATCCAGGGCGCAACCCGTCTGGTGCTGCCCGGACAGGGGGCCATACGCGACTGCATGGGCGAGCTCGAGAAGACCGAGCTGCGCGGCCTGGTGCAAGAGCTGCTGGCCAACCAGAGCAAACCGCTGCTGGGCATCTGCGTCGGCCAGCAGATGCTGCTCGACCACAGCGCGGAGAGCGGCGGCATCCCCTGCCTGGGCTTTATATCCGGCGAAGTGAAACGCTTCCCCACCGATATGATCGGCGAAGACGAGCAGCGCCTGAAAGTGCCGCACATGGGTTGGAACCTGGTGCATCAGCATCACCCGCACCCGCTTTGGGAAGGGATCGACCAGGACGAACACTTCTACTTCGTGCACAGCTACTATGTCGCGGCAGAAGACGACACCTGCGTGTTCGGCACCACCCGTTACGGCCGCATCGAGGCCCATGTGGCCGTGGGTTACGAGGCCACCTTCGCCGTGCAGTTCCACCCGGAGAAGAGTTCACGGGCAGGGCTCAAGCTGCTGGAAAACTTCGTCAACTGGGCTCCCTGAGCCGCCCCCAGGGGCCAAGTCGCGATGACAACCCGGTGCCAAGAGTGCACCCGAGAGGACACGACATGCTGGTAATACCCGCCATCGATCTCAAGGACGGCAAGTGCGTCCGCCTCAAGCAGGGCCGCATGGACGACGCCACCACCTACGGCGACGACCCGGTCGCCATGGCGGCACGCTGGGTCGAGGCCGGCGCGCGTCGTCTGCACCTCGTCGATCTCAACGGCGCCTTCGAGGGCAAGCCGGTCAACGGCGAGGCGGTCACCGCCATCGCCAAGCGTTGGCCCGAGCTGCCGATCCAGATCGGCGGCGGCATTCGCAGCGCCGAGACCATCGAGCACTATCTCGCCGCCGGCGTTTCCTACGTGATCATCGGCACCAAGGCGGTCAAGGAGCCTGACTTCGTCGGCGAGATGTGCCGCGCCTTCCCCGGCCACGTGATCGTCGGCCTCGACGCCCGTGACGGCTTCGTCGCTACCGACGGCTGGGCCGAAGTCTCTCAGGTGAAGGCAGTGGACCTGGCCAAGCGCTTCGCCGACGATGGCGTCTCCAGCATCGTCTATACCGATATCGCTCGCGACGGCATGATGAACGGCGTCAACGTCGAAGCCACGGCACAGCTTGCCCGCGAGGGTGGCCTACCGGTGATAGCCTCCGGTGGCGTCACCGACCTCGACGACCTGCGCGCGCTGGTAGCCGCAGGCGAGCCGGGTATCCTCGGCGCCATTACCGGGCGCGCCATCTACGAAGGCAGCCTCGACGTGGCCGAAGGCCAGCGGCTGTGCGATGAACTCACCGGCAACCGAACGGGAGATTGACATGGGCCTGGCCAAGCGCATCATTCCCTGTCTCGACGTCGACGCCGGCCGCGTGGTCAAGGGCGTCAACTTCATCGGCATCCGTGACGCCGGCGACCCGGTGGAGATCGCCCAGCGCTACAACCTGCAGGGCGCCGACGAGATCACTTTCCTCGATATCACGGCAAGCCATGAGGATCGTGACACCACCGTGGAGATGGTCGAGCGCATCGCCGGTGAAGTATTCATTCCGCTCACCGTAGGCGGCGGCATCCGCACCAGCGACGATATCCGCACCATGCTCAACGCCGGGGCCGACAAGGTCTCGATCAATACCGCCGCGGTGACCAACCCCGACTTCGTCCGCGAAGCCGCCGAGCGCTTCGGCAGCCAGTGCATCGTGGTGGCCATCGACGCCAAGCGCGTTTCCGGCGAAGGCGAGACGCCACGCTGGGAGATCTTCACCCATGGCGGGCGGCGCCCTACCGGGCTCGACGCCGTCGAATGGGCGAGAAAGATGGTGGAGTACGGGGCCGGCGAACTGCTCTTGACCAGCATGGACCGCGACGGCACCAAGGCCGGCTTCGACCTGGGCGTGACCCGGGCGATCAGCGATGCGGTGACGGTGCCGGTGATCGCTTCCGGCGGCGTCGGCAACCTCGATCACCTTGTGGACGGCGTGGTCAAAGGCCGGGCCGACGCGGTACTCGCCGCCAGCATCTTCCACTTCGGCGAGTACACCATCCCCGAAGCCAAGCGCTACATGGCCGAACGCGGCATCGAAATGCGCCTGTGAGCCCCCGAGGAATGAAGTACGTGCGAATATCCTGGAAGAAGGCCGTCGTCGCCCTCTCCCTTACTCTGCCGTTGGCATCGGTCTCGCTTGCCGACGAGAGGGAGCCCATCTGGCCGCCGGTGCTCGAAGTCGAACATGTACTGCTGCAGACCAGCCTTTACACGCGCCACTTCAGCCCCCAGCCGGACCATAACAATCAGCAGGAGCTGATCAGTCTCGAATTGCACAATCCCCAGCGCTGGCTGATGGGTGGCGCCCGCTTCCTGAACTCCTTCGATCAGGAAGCCATCTACCTGTATGCCGGCCGAGAATTTCCCTTTTGGGAGCCGACCGACAACGTCACCGTACGTGGCAAGCTGACCGCGGGGCTGCTGCACGGCTATCGCGGCGAGTACCAGGACAACATCCCCTTCAACCGCTACGGCACGGCTCCCGCCGCCTTGCCAAGCCTGGGGGTCCAGTGGGGGCGCTTCGAAGCCGACCTGATCGTGTTCGGCACCGCCGGCGCGATGGTCATTGGCGGCATCCGCTTCTAGTACAGCGGGCTGCCGACCGGGCTCTCATCAGTCCAGCGTCAGACCGAGATTGCTCACGCCTTCGTTGCGCCCAACTTGGCGCAGCGCCTTGATCGCATCGCGGTCCAGATGGCCTTCGGCTGCCTCGAGGACCGCATCCTGGAAGTCGTTCTCGTCAGCCATGAGCGGATGCTCACGAATCAGTTGTGACAGCTTGTCGGCATCGACTTCCCCCTCGGTCAACTCGATGAAGGCACGCACTCCCCCCTTGGAAATGCGGCTCACCTCGAGCACGGCATCGGAGGAGCCGCCGCGCAGCGTATCGAGCAGCGACGTCAAGGCGACCACCACCTCCACGGCTCGCCGTGCACCGAAACTGTCATCGTCGGCCGGCGGCTCGAGCTCGGCCAGCTTCTCGGCCTGTCGCTCGAAGTCGATGCGCGCCTCGCGCACGGCGAGCTGTTCCCACACCAGGTCGAGGATCGCACGCAGTCCCGCCGAGTTTCCCGCCCCCGTCATCTGCGCGTAAAGGGCGTAATTAGGCATCATGCGTTCACACAATGCCGCCATGAAGGCCTGCTGTTGACCAGGCGATAACGCCTGAAGTCGCTCATGAAAGCCACCTGCTGGCTGGCTCATGGATTCTCCTCGTGAATAGATGGTCAGAAGAAAGGTCAGGGAAACGGACGGGTCAAGGCCAAAGCACCTCAGGCGATACCCGCCCCCGCCCGTCGAATAGCACACCCTCGGCAACCAGCCGCTCACGCTGCTCGATGGCACCGGGGTGCTCGGCCACTCGGCGTGAGGCGGTGATCACGCGAAACCAGGGCAACCCATGGTCGTCGGGCAAATCGCGTAGCGCCCGGGCGACCAGGCGCGGCGTGCCGCCCTCGGTCATCGTGGCAATACGACCGTAAGTGGTCACCCGCCCGGGCGGGATCGCCGCCAGGATGGTCAGAATCTGTTCGCGCAGTGCCGGTTTCATGTACGCTGCCGCTCCCCTGCTTCGTGTCACCTTTGAATGGCGAGGATTCCATGCACTTGCACCTGCTTCAACACAGCCCGCACTACGGTCCGGGACGCATCGCCGACTGGCTGACCAGCATGGGGCACAGCCATACCGTTTTCCATCTCCATGCAGGGGAGGCGCCGCCCAGCCTGGCGGATGGCGATGGCCTGATCCTGCTCGATGGGACCATGGACATACTCGACGATGAAAGCTACCCCTGGCTCAAGCGCGAACGCAAGCTCGTCTCCCGCGCCCTGGATGGTAAAAAGCCCGTGCTGGGCATCGGCTTCGGCGCCAGGATGATCGCCGCCGAGCTGGGCGCCCCGGTAGGCCGCGGGACCTTCGCCGAGGTCGGCTGGCACGAGGTGACCCTGGCGCCAGAGAGCCCCTTCAATCTGCCGGAGAAATTCACCGCTTTCATGTGGCATCGCCAAGTGTTCGCACTGCCCGACGATGCCCTGCCACTGGGCGGGAGCCCCGGCAGCCCCGTGCAGGGCTTTGCCTGGGACGCGGGGCGAGCGCTTGGCCTGCTGTGTCATCTTGAGATCACCCGCCGCGACGTGGGCGAATTGCTTGCCAGCAGCGAAAGGCCGGAAGGCAGCGATGCCAGCCCCCATGCTCAGTCCGACGACGACATTCTGGCCGATATCAGACGCTTCGACCGCCTGGCGCCGCTGCTCGATCGACTGCTGAGCCAGTGGATCCGCAGCGCCCCTGCCTGAGGCGCCTCACACAAGCTGCGACTGTGACTGTGGAGCGGCGACGTGACGTGATACTTGCTGCGACCAGTCTCGAGCCGCCGCCAGGCAGCTGTCCCAGTCACCGACATGAAGAAAACGCTCGGAGTCGCGCCTCTCCAACTGATAGCGGTACATGGGGTCGTAATATTCGGTAAGCAGCGGCGCCAGCCAGGCCTCGTGCGCCTGGCGGTTGCCGCGTTCATGCTCACGGAAGGCAAGCTGCTGCAAGCGCTGCAAACGTGCCAGTCGGGCATGACCCAATCGCTTCTTCAGCCGTGCCAGCGCACTCGAAAGCTGCTTGCGCATCAGCGCCCAGCCCAGCCATTCACCGAACTGCTGGCAGTAGATGGCCCACAGGTCGTCGATGTAGTCCTTGTGGATCTGTGTCAGACGCCAGTCGAGAGGCATCTCCACGCGAACTCGCGGGGCACGCTCCATCGCCCGCCAGAAGGTAAGCGGCACGTTGGCCGCGCCGATGTGGCGCGACTCGTCTTCCACCACCAGCGGGCCGGGAAGGTCCAGCAGGCGTAGCCCCATGGCATGCTCGAAGTCGATCTGGGTGGGTGCCGGCAAGGGGTGACGACCAAAGGCCGAGCCCTTGTGCCGGGCGCAGCCTTCCAGATCGAGACCGTTGGAGAGCTGCTGCACGAGTGCCGTCTTGGCACAACCGGTCAGCCCGCCGACCACCAGCAGCGGCTGTTCGGCCGCCGCTTCGATGCGCGCGCACAGCGCCTGGCGCATCGCCTTCCAGCCGCCGCGAATGCGTGGCCGCTCCACACCGGCCTCAGCCAACCACTGCTGGGCGATCTGCGAACGCAAACCACCGCGATAGCAGTAGATCACCGCATCGGGATGTGCCTCTAACGTGCGCTGCCAGGCGTCGATGCGCGCGCGTCGAATACCACCGGCGACCAGGCGCTGACCGAGCTCGATGGCGGCCTGCTGGCCGCGCTGCTTGTACTCGATGCCCACCAGGCGCCGCTCCTCGTCGTCCATCAGCGGCAGGTTGAGCGCCCCGGGCAAGCTACCCTGGGCGAACTCCACCGGTGCTCGAACGTCGATCAGCACTCGCCCCTCACGCAGTAGGCGGAGACCCGGCTCAAGCAGACTCGTACTCACCCGCGTACCTCGATCAGAGCCTGACCTTCCGCCTTGATCACTTCACCGAATGGTACCAATTCGATGCCATGCTCACGCCCGATGCGTTCGACGTCGTCCTGCCATGAAGGGTGGACGGAAATCAGCAGGCCACCCGACGTCTGCGGGTCGCACAGCCACTGCCAATGCGGTTCGTCCATCTCCTTGAGTGCCGTACCCAACGCCTGGCGATTGCGCAGCGTGCCACCCGGCACTGCGCCGCGGCGACGGTAAGCCTCGGCCTCGGCCAGGCGCGGCAAACGACGGAAGTCGATGCGCGCCGCCACGCCACTGGCCTGGCACACCTCGGTGAGATGGCCGGCGAGGCCGAACCCGGTGACGTCAGTCATGGCGTGCACCCCTTCCACACGGGCGAGAGCCATGCCGATATGATTGGGTTGCAGCATCGTTTCACGAGCCAGATTCTGGTGCCCCGACTCCAGCAGCCCCTGTTTCTCGGCGGTGGTCAGAAAACCGACGCCCAGTGGCTTGGTCAGGAACAACATGTCGCCCACCTTGGCACCCTTGTTGAGCTTGAGATGCTCGAGATCGACCAGGCCGTTTACCGCCAGACCGAAGATAGGCTCCGGAGAATCGATCGAGTGCCCGCCGGCCAGAGCCAGACCAAGCTCACGGCACACTCCCTGAGCGCCGGCTACCACGTCGCCGGCGATCTCCGGCCCCAGCTTGTCCAGCGGCCAGCCCAGGATACCTAGTGCCAGCACCGGCTTGCCCCCCATGGCATAGACATCGCTGATGGCATTGGTGGCCGCAATACGGCCGAAATCGAAGGGGTCGTCGACAATGGGCATGAAGAAATCGGTGGTGGCGATCATGCCGCGGCCATCCCCCAGATCATACACGGCCGCATCCTCACGGCCCTGGTTGCCTACGATCAGTCGCGAATGGGTGGCCCCCGGCCCGGCCTTGGCCAGGATGCTGTCGAGTACGTCGGGAGCTATCTTGCAACCACAGCCTGCGCCGTGGCTGTACTGGGTCAGTCGAATCGCGCTCATCTCGTTCTCCTTGGCAGTTCACTAGTCATTCTATCGCAGCGGGACTTCCTTGCCTCACAGCGCCTCGAGAGCCTCGGCCAGCTTGTCCACGGCAACCACTTCCATTCCTTCAGGGGCACGCTTCGGCGCATTGGCCCGCGGCACGATGGCCCGGGTGAAGCCATGCTTGGCCGCTTCCACGATGCGCTCCTGGCCACTGGGCACGGGGCGAATCTCGCCGGAAAGCCCCACCTCGCCGAAGGCCACCAGCTCACGCGGGAGGGGGCGATTCTGCAGGCTCGATACCACCGCCAGCAACACCGCCAGGTCGGCACTCGTCTCGAGCACCTTGACCCCACCGACCACGTTGAGGAACACATCCTGATCGCCGGTGAAGAGTCCCCCATGGCGGTGTAGCACCGCCAACAGCATGGCCAGCCGGTTCTGGTCGAGGCCCACCGCCACGCGCCGCGGGTTGCCCAGCGCCGACTCGTCGAGCAGCGCCTGGACTTCCACCAGCAGGGGGCGCGTGCCCTCCCACACCACCATCACCAGACTGCCTGGCGCCTGCTCCTCGGTGCGCGAGAGGAAGATGGCACTGGGGTTCTTCACTTCCTTGAGGCCGTGCTCGAGCATGGCGAACACGCCCAGCTCATTGACTGCACCGAAACGGTTCTTTTGGCCGCGCAGGGTACGAAAACGCGAGTCGGCGCCACCTTCGAGCAGCAGCGAAGCGTCGATCATGTGCTCGAGCACCTTGGGCCCGGCCAGGGAGCCGTCCTTGGTCACGTGCCCCACCAGCAGCAGCACGGTGTTGGACTGCTTGGCAAAGCGCGTCAGCGCAGCGGCGGATTCACGCACCTGGGCCACGCCGCCAGGCGCCGAGGCGATATCCTCCAGGTGCATGGTCTGGATCGAGTCAATGATGAGTATCTCGGGACGCTCACGTTCGACCACTGCCAGCACCGTCTCGACGCTGGTTTCGGCGAGCATCTTCAGCCCTTGAGTCGGCAGCTGCAAACGGTGCGCCCGCATCGCCACCTGGGACAACGACTCCTCGCCGGTGACGTACAGCACCTTGCGTGTCTGGGCCAGCTTGCAGGCGGTCTGCAACAGCAGCGTCGACTTGCCGGCGCCCGGGTGCCCCCCGAGCAACACCGCCGAGCCCGGTACCAGGCCGCCACCCAATACCCGATCGAATTCCCCGAAGGTGGAAGAGAGCCGGGGGACCTCGGTGAGATCGACGCTACCGAGGTCGACCACTTCCTTGGACAGGCTGCCGGCATAGCCGGACCTGCCGACGCCGCTCGAAGCCGACGCGCCGGGGCGAGGTGCGCTCAAGCGAACCTCGCTGAGGGTATTCCACTCGAGACAGCTCGAACACTGCCCCTGCCACTTGCGATACTCGGCCCCGCATTCGGTACACACGAAGGCGCTCTTGGCTTTGGCCATGCGGGCCTCTCTCCGGCTTCAGTTCAGCTCATTCTACCAGCCTACAGGATCCGCAGACGCACGAAGGCGGCCCGCAGGCCGCCTTCACTACTGCCCAAAGCGCAAGCTTACATACGCTGCAGCTGCAGGGCTTCGTTGTTCTGGAACCGACGTCGCTGTGGATCGATCAGCTCCAGAGTCTGGTCGTCGATGCGCAGGAAGTAGTAGATCTGCCCTTCGCCATCCGGGGTCAGCTCATAAACGGTGGCGTCGGGATCGACCGCAGTGCCGCTGAGCACTTCCCAGTTACCCGCATACTCCTCATCGGGCGGATCCTGGGGATGCTCGCGATAGCTGGCGCGCAGGTTGAAGGTTCTCTCCTCCAGCGCCGCCTGCTCTTCGCCTCGCATGTTCACCGTCAAGTCGATGCCCGCACAGTTGCGGCAGGGCAGGGTGCCTTGATATACGACTTCGGCATCGTCCATGGCCAAGTCGGCGCGGTCATCAGCCGGGCCGGCTGCACAACCGGCCAAGAAGGCCAGCATGGCCGAGCCAGCCAGCAGGGTCCTTACTTGCATTTGCTCACTCCTAACCTATGGGTTTTTTGCCGTGTAGCATGTCTCAGTGTATGAGACAGCATAACCCTTAAGAGCGCTCGCAGACAGTCTCGGCTTTTGTTGAACAGGCGACAGCCTCAAACCGCCCCCGGGTAGACGTGCATGAACACCAGAGCCAGCACGATGGGCATTACCACCAGGCTGCCGAGATTGCCGATCAGCACCAGGGAGGCGACCTTGTGTGGCTCCTGACGATACTGCTCGGCCACCAGGTAGTTGAGCACCGCCGGCGGCAATGCGGCAAATACCCAGAGGGTAGCAGCCTGCAGTCCCGTCAGTTCAAGCCACAGGATCATCGGCGCTGCCAGGAGCAGCCCCGAAAGGGGGCACAGTACCGCCCCAAGCAGACCGGTCTTCCAGTCGCTGAAGTCGATATCGAGCATACGCACCCCCAGGGCGAACAGCATCAGCGGGATGCATACGCCACCCAGCATATGCAGCGCTTCGAGAAGCCAGCCGGGTAGCGGTACCCCACCCAGATTCACGCCGAGACCCGCCAGGCTGGCCAGCACGATCGGCATGCGCAGCAATCGCCAGAGCGGTGTGCGTGGACTCAGCATGTAGAGCCCAACCGAGAAGTGCAGCAGCATCTCGACGATGAAGACCACTACCGCCGCCGGTAGTGCCGCTTCACCGAATGCCAGAACCAGCAATGGAATACCCATGTTACCGGAGTTGTTGAACATCATTGGCGGCAGAAAGGTCTTGGGGTCGAGCTTGAGCAACTTGACCAGAGGCCACAGCAGCAACCCGGAGCCCAATACCACGACCGCTGCCCCGAGCGCCAGGCCGGCATACTCCGCCAGCGGTGCCTGGCGATCCGCCAGTACGGCGAACACCAGCATGGGCACGAATATTTCCATGTTGAGTGTGTTCAGGCTACGTATGTCAGGCGTACGAAAGCGGCCGTAGAGGGTTCCGCAGCCGGCGATGAGGAACACCGGCAGCAGGGTGGCGATGATCTGGGCGGTCATTTACGTGGTTCCAGGATCCTGACGAAAGCGCCTAGGCTAGCATGCTGCCGGCTTGCGCGGTCAGGCCGCAGCAGTCAACATGGCCTAAAGTCTGTCCCAGCGAGAAACGACACACCATGAGCCAGTTCTGGAGTCCGGCGGTACGCGAGTTGACACCCTACGTGCCGGGCGAGCAGCCGCGTGAAAAGCTGATCAAGCTTAATACCAATGAAAACCCCTACCCACCGGCGCCAGGCGTCGAGGCAGCATTGCGCGACTATCCGGTCGATCATCTGCGTCTCTACCCCGACCCGCAGTCGCTCGCCCTGCGCGAAGCTCTTGCCAGGGAGCATGGCGTCGAGGCAGGACAGGTTTTCGTCGGCAACGGCTCTGACGAAGTGCTGGCGCTGGCCTTCCAAGCCTTCTTCTGTCAGAACAGGGCGCTGGAAATGCCCGAGATCACCTACAGCTTTTATCCCGTCTACTGCAAACTGTACGGGATCGAGCGGCGCAGCCTGCCCCTTGATGACCAGTGGCGGGTAGACCTGGATGCCTTTGCCACCGACAGCGGTGGAGCAATCTTCGCCAATCCCAATGCCCCCACGGCCCACGGACACCCACGCGCCGCCATAGCCGACCTGCTCGAACGTTTGACGAAGCAGGTGGTCTTGGTCGATGAAGCCTACGTCGATTTTGGCGGCGAAAGCGCCGTGCCGCTCATCGAGCGCTTTCCCAATCTGCTGGTGACCGGCACGTTCTCCAAGTCACGCAGCCTGGCTGGCCTGCGCCTGGGCTATGCCATCGGCTCCCGAGAGCTGATCGAAGGGCTCGAGCGGGTCAAGGACTCCTTCAACTCCTACCCCATCGACAGCTTGGCCAGCGCGCTTGCCATTGCCTCACTGGCAGATCGCGAACACTTCGACGCCTGCCGAGAGCATGTCATCACGACGCGCGAACGTAGCGTACGGCGGCTCAATGAGCTGGGCTTCGAAGTTCTTCCCTCTCAGGCCAACTTCGTTCTGGCTCGCCACCCTGAATACGATGCCGCGCAGCTTTTCGTCGGCCTGCGCGAACGAGGCATTCTCGTGCGCCACTTCAATACCGAGACGCTGCGCGACTTCCTGCGTATCTCGATCGGCACCGACGATGAAATGGAGAGCCTAATCGAAGCTTTCGAGTCGCTCTGCCGCTGAGTCCCTCCTCGGGCACACCACGCGCACGTTCAAGATCTGTCAGACAAAGAAAAACCCCGAGCTCTCAGGAACTCGGGGTTTTTGGCATAGTGCCTGACGTTCGGGCCGGCCATCCGGCGGGCGGCGCTTCGCTACACGGGAGGCCCAAACGGCGAAACCCAGCCTCTTTCGAAGCTGGGTTTCTGAATAGATGCCT
>NZ_JBYCKL010000049.1:0-15167 GCF_057473365.1 Halomonas sp. TH-94 | reverse complement strand
CGGCCAGGCGTCGGCTTCGGCCTGGGGCAGGGCATCGATCGCTTTCGCCACTTCCGGTGGGAAGGGCGCGGGGCGTTGGCTCTGGGTGTCGATGCCCATCAGCATCTGCTCGCTGGTGGCGAGCGTCTTGCCGGCCTCGTCAGTCATGGTAAAGAACGCATGCAGCCGCTTGGGGTCGTGGTCGAGCAGTAACAACTCGACGTTCAACGTCTGCCCCTGGTGAGCCTCGCGTCGGTAGCAGAGGTGGGTTTCGAGAGTGAAGAGGGTGTAGTGCAGACGCTGGCGCCCAGCGGTATCGAGGCCGATCCGCTCCATCAGCGTATCCACCGCCAGCGAGAAGACCCTGGCGTACTCGGCGTCGTTCATGTGGCCGTTGTAGTCGACCCACTCCGGGGCGACCCGGGTACTCAGCAGTTTCATCCTCTTACCCCGATTGAAATGTAGCGTTGTGTAGCTGCTGGTAGGGTGGCGGCCGATACCTTTGCCAGGAATTGCTCACCATGCCGAAAATGCAACTGGCTACAGTCGAAATAGCGCTGAAAAGCAATCCTAAGGTAATTCTGGCTTTCTTGACTAAGGTATGGGAGAAACCTCTACCAGGGCACCTGCCCATCGAACGCTTGATTGAGGATATAACAAGATGCTACCCAAGAAGACCCTTCTGGCCACCGCCGTAATCGGCGCCATGCTGGCCACCGCTGCAAATGCCGAAACCCTGCGCTGGACCCGCTCCGCGGACAGCCTGACCATGGACCCCCATTCCCAGAACGAAGGACCGACCCACTCGGTCAACCATCAGATATTCGACACCCTCGTCTACCAGGACATGAATGTCGAATATCAGCCGGGCCTGGCCACCGAATGGCACGTGAAGGAAGACGAGCCCACCGTGTGGGTGTTCAAGATTCGCGAGGGCGTGACGTTCCATGAAGGCCAGTCGCTGACTGCCGACGATGTCGCCTTCTCCATCGACCGTGCGCGCCGCGAGCCGGCCGACATGCGCGGCCTGCTGACCTCGATTTCCGAGGTGCGCGCGGTGGACGACTACACCGTCGAAGTGGAAACCCACGAGCCCAACCCGCTGCTGCCGAACAACTTCACCAACCTGTTCATCATGAGCCGCGAGTGGGCGGAAGAGCACGGGGTGGAAGAGGCGCAGAACTACGCAGCCGGTGAGGAAACTCACGCCGTGCGCAATGCCAACGGTACCGGCCCGTTCCGCGTCGAGAGCCGCGAGCCCGACGTGCGTACCGTGCTCGTGCGCAACGACGACTACTGGGGTATCGACCACTACCCGATGGAGATCTCCCGCCTGGTGTTCACGCCCATCGAGTCGGCGTCCACCCGCGTGGCGGCGCTGCTCTCCGGCGAAGTCGACTTCCTGCAGGAAACTCCGGTACAGGACATCGAGCGCCTGGCCAACGCAGACGGCATCAAGAACGAGCAGGGCGCCGAGAACCGCACCATCTTCCTCGGCATGGACATGGGCTCGACCGAGCTGCGCACCGCCGACACCGACGACAATCCCTTCGCCGACCGTCGCGTGCGTGAAGCAATCAATCTGGCCGTGGATGCCACCACCATCCAGCGTGCCGTCATGCGTGGCAACTCCGAGCCGGCAGGCATGATCGCGCCGCCCTTCGTCAACGGCTACACCGAAGAGATGGACGAGGTGCTGCCCGCCGACATCGACCGTGCCCAGGAGCTGATGGAAGAGGCCGGCTACGGCGACGGCTTCCGCGTCACCCTGCACTGCCCCAACGACCGCTACGTCAACGACGAGCAGATCTGTCAGGCGGTAGTGAGCATGCTGGCCCGTATCGGCATCACCGTCGATCTGGTGGCCCAGACCCGCTCGCTGCACTTCGCCGAGCTGGCGCGTGGTGAATACGACTTCTACCTGCTGGGCTGGGGTGTGCCCACCATGGATTCGGAGTACGTCTTCAACTACCTCTACCACACCAAGGAGGACGATCTCGGTACCTGGAACTTCACCGGCTTCTCCGACGAGCGGGTGGACGAGCTGACGGTGGCCATGGGTCAGGAAGTCGACGAAGAGGCGCGCAACGAAATGATTGCCGAGGCGTGGCAGATCGTGCACGACGAGGTCATCTACGTGCCGATCCATCACCAGATGCTGACATGGTCGATGCGTGACGATATCGACTTCAAGGTCCAGAGCGAGAATACGCCGCACTTCAAGTATCTGCGTTTCAATAACTAAGCCAACGATGCAAACCAGCCCCCCGGCCGCCACAAGCGACCGGGGGGCTAACTAATGTGGTAATCCCATGCTTGCATTTCTAATACAGCGTGTGCTGCAGGCCATCTTCGTGATGTTCGTGGTCGCGCTCATCTCGTTCTCGCTGTTCCACTATGTCGGCGATCCGGTACTCAACATGCTCGGCCAGGAGGCCACCGAGGCCGACCGCGCCGCGCTGCGTGCCCAGTTGGGTCTCGACCAGCCGGTGGTGGTGCAGTTCTGGAATTTCATCGTCAATGCCGCTCAGTTCGAGTTCGGCATCTCCTATCGTTCGGCCCGTCCGGTAACCGACCTGATCATGGAGCGGTTGCCTGCCACACTGGAGCTGGCCATCATCTCGGCCATCTTCGCCGTGGTCATGGGCATTCTGCTGGGCATCTATACCGCCCTGCGTCGGCGTAGCTGGCTGGCCAACTTCATCATGACCGCCTCGCTTATCGGCGTGTCGCTGCCCACCTTCCTGATCGGGGTGCTGCTGATCTATCTGTTCGCCGTGGAGCTGGGCTGGCTGCCGGCCTTCGGTCGTGGCCAGACGGTGCGTATCGGCGACTGGTGGACCACCGGCCTGCTGACCACCAGCGGCCTGCGTTCGCTGATCCTGCCGGCGATAACGCTGGGGCTGTTCCAGCTCACCCTGATCATGCGCCTGGTGCGTGCCGAGATGCTCGAGGTGCTCAGCACCGACTACATCAAGTTCGCTCGCGCACGGGGGCTGTCGAAGCGAGTGGTGCATCTGCGTCATGCGCTGAAGAACACCATGATTCCGGTCATCACCATCATCGGCTTGCAGCTTGGCACCATCATCGCCTTCGCCATCATCACCGAGACGGTATTCCAGTGGCCCGGTGTCGGCGCGCTGTTCATCACCGCCGTGCGTTTCGTCGACGTGCCGGTCATGGCCGCCTACCTGATGATGATTGCGCTGGTATTCGTGATCATCAACCTGGTGGTGGACCTGCTCTACTACTCCGTCGACCCGCGTCTGCGCGCTCAGGGAGGTGGCAAATGAGCCAGGACATCCAGACTCAGGAGAGCACCGTGATCGCGCCGCCCAAGCCGAGCAAGCTGCGCACCTTCCTCGACAGCGACATCGTCTACTCGTGGAAGCGTCAGCCCGTGGTCATCATTGCCACCCTGGTGACGCTGATCATGTTCGCGGCGGCGCTGTTCGCCCCGTGGATTGCGCCGCAGAATCCGTTCGACCCGCGCCAGCTGGAGCTGATCGACGCATTCACACCGCCGATGACCACCTCGGACTTCACCGGTAACTATTACCTGCTGGGCAGCGACAGCCAGGGCCGCGACGTCTTCTCGGCGATTCTGTACGGCTCGCGCATCTCGCTGCTGGTGGGCTTTGCCGCGGTGATCTTCGCCCTGGTGCTGGGCACCGCCCTGGGCCTGCTGGCGGGCTTCCGCGGCGGCTGGCGCGATGCGCTGATCATGCGTATCGCCGACGTGCAGCTCACCTTCCCGTCGATTCTGATGGCGCTGCTGATCTTCGGCGTGATTCGCGGCTTCCTGCCGCGCTCCATGCACGCCGAGGTGGCCATCATCGTGCTGATCATCGCCATCGGCCTCTCCGACTGGGTGCAGTACGCCCGGGCGGTGCGCGGCGCCACCATGGTGGAGAAGAGCAAGGAGTACGTGCAGGCGGCGCGAGTGATCGGCTTGCCGGCGCGCAAGATCCTGTTCCAGCACATCCTGCCCAATGTGATGCGACCGGTGCTGGTCATCGGCACCATCGGCCTGGCGCTGGCGATCATTGCCGAGGCCACGCTGTCGTTCCTGGGGGTGGGTATGCCCGCCACCCAGCCGAGCCTGGGCACCCTTATCCGGGTGGGCCAGGATTACATGTTCTCGGGAGAGTGGTGGATCCTGCTCTTCCCCGGAGTGGCGCTGCTGATACTGGCACTCTCCGTCAACCTGCTGGGAGACTGGTTGCGTGATGTCCTCAACCCCAAGCTCCGATAACCAACACTTGGATCAGCACGGCGCTGCGGCAGCAGGCCACGAGCCAGGTGCCGAAGAGCAGGAACCGGTCCTTTCCGTGCGTCATCTGCGGGTGGAGTTCCCCACTCGCCATGGCACCCTGGTGGCGCTGGATGACGTCTCCTTCGATATCGCCCCCGGCGAAGTGCTGGGCGTGGTGGGCGAGTCCGGCGCCGGCAAGTCGATGACCGGCAACGCCGTGATTCAACTGCTGGAGCCGCCTGGGCATATCGCTGCCGGCGAGGTGCTGCTCTCGGGCAAGCGCATCGACGATCTGCCGGAGGAGCGGTTCGTGCCGCTGCGAGGTCGCCATATCGGCATGATCTTTCAGGATCCGCTGACCAGTCTCAACCCGCTGTTTTCGGTGGGCGATCAGCTGATCGAGACCATCCGTACCCACCTGCCGATGAACGAACGCCAGGCCCGCGAGGAGGCGCTCAGGCTGCTGCGCGAAGTGGGCATACCCGCCCCCGAGAATCGCATCGACAGCTACCCGCATCAGTTCTCCGGCGGCATGCGCCAGCGGGTGGTGATCGCCCTGGCACTCGCGGCACGGCCCGAGTTCATCATTGCCGACGAACCCACCACGGCGCTGGATGTCTCGGTGCAGGCGCAGATTCTCGCGCTGCTAAAGCGGCTGTGCGCCGACCACGGCACGGCGGTGATGCTGGTCACCCACGACATGGGGGTGATCGCCGAGACCGCCGACCGCGTGGCGGTGATGTATGCCGGGCGGCTGATCGAAATCGGTCCGGTCGAACAGGTGATCCGTAACCCGCAGCATCCCTATACCCGAGGGCTGATGGCGTCGATCCCAGGTATTGCCAAGCGCCTCGAGCGGCTCTACCAGATCGAGGGTTCCATGCCGCGGCTGGCGGCGATCCCCGAAGGCTGCGCGTTCAACCCACGCTGTCCCCATGCCCAGGAACGCTGCCGCACCCAGCGCCCCGACTTGATGTCGGCCGGCGGCAGTCGGGCGGCCTGTTGGCTGCACGATCCGGTGGATCCGCTACCGCCACGGCGGGACGCGGCAGGAGAGGAGATGAGCAATGTGCGCTGATACCGCTGTTCAGCCGATGCATCAGGCCCCGGCGGCGCAGGGCGATATCCTGCTGGAAGCCCATGACCTGGCGCGCTATTTCGACGTCTCCAAGCCTTGGCTCAATCGGGTCATCGAGCGCAGCGAAAAGCTGACGCTCAAGGCGGTGGACGGCGTGGGCTTCTCCATCCGCCGCGGCGAGACGCTGTCGCTGGTAGGCGAATCGGGCTGCGGCAAGTCCACCGTGGCGCGGCTGGTGGTGGGGCTCTACGGCCTCACCCGCGGCAAGCTGGTGTTCGATGGTGAGGACATCAGCAACCTGGCGGGCCGCACCGGGCGCCAGGCCGCCAGCGTGCGCAAGCGCTTCCAGATGATCTTCCAGGACCCCTACGCCAGCCTCAATCCGCTGTGGCGGGTGGGTACCATCATCGGCGAGCCGCTGCGTTTCTTCCGCCCCGAGATGAGTAGCGCCGATCGACGTAGACGCGTGAGCGAGCTGCTCGAGCAGGTGGGCATGTCGGCCATGGATGCCAACCGCTACCCGCATGAGTTCTCCGGTGGTCAGCGCCAGCGCATATCGATTGCCCGTGCCTTGGCCAACGAGCCGGAGTTCATGATCTGCGACGAACCCACCTCGGCGCTGGACGTCTCGGTGCAGGCGCAGATCCTCAACCTCATGCGCGACCTGCAGGACGAGTACGGTCTGACCTATCTGTTCATCAGCCACGACATGGCGGTGGTCAAGCACATGTCGGATCGCATCGCGGTGATGTACCTGGGGCGCATTGCCGAGATCGCTCCGGCCGATCAGCTCTTCGAAAACCCGCACCATCCCTACTCGAAGATGCTGCTGGCCGCGGTGCCGTCGCTAGAGGGCGTGGGCAAGGAGCGCACGGTGATCCAGGGCGAGGTGCCCAACCCGGTGCATCCGCCCTCGGGCTGCGCTTTCCACCCGCGCTGCCCCCATGCCAACGACCGCTGCAAGGCCGAAGTGCCGCTGCTGATTGCTCGCAGTGACGGCAGTGAGGTGGCGTGTCACGGCGTGGAGGAGGGCAGGCTGCCTTGAGGCAATGCCACTGATGCTGGAGTGGCTCTCGCCGATCTCGCCCGGGGTCAACCTGAGCCTGGTGCTGCTCTCGGTAGTGACATCGGGCCTCTCCGCGGCGGCGGGCATCGGTGGGGGCACGCTGTTGATCATCGCCATGGCCCAGGTAATGCCGGCCACGGCGTTGATCCCGGTGCACGGCATGGTACAGCTGGGATCCAACGGCGGCCGGGCGGTGATGACCTGGCGTCACGTTCGCCGCGACATCGTCGCCGCCTTTCTGCCGGGGGTCATCGTGGGCGCCGTGGTAGCGGCATGGCTGCTGATCCGCCTACCCTACGGCGTGCTGGAGCTGTGTATTGCCGCCTTCGTGCTCTACTCCTGCTGGGGGCCGGGCTTGCCCCAGCGGGCGGTGGGGCGTGTCGGTACCGTGATCGCCGGTGCTGCCACGACCCTGCTTTCCAGCCTGGTGGGGGCCAGCGGCCCCATGGTTGCCTCGTTCATCAAGCTCGGCATGAGCGAGCGGCTGCCAAGGGTGGCTACCTTCGCCACCTGCATGACCTTTCAGCACGCTACCAAGGCGTTCATCTTCGGCTTTGCCGGCTTCGTCTTCCGCGACTGGCTGGGGCTGATGCTGGTCATGGTGGCGGCGGGCTTCGTCGGTACCTGGCTGGGGCTGCGCCTGTTGAATCGGGTCAGCGATCACCGCTTCGACTTTCTCTTCAAGTGGACCCTGACCCTGCTGGCGCTGCGCCTGATCTGGCTGGGCGTGGAGCGGCTGTTGGGAGTAGGCTGAAGCGAATGCTGCCCGACAGGAGTCTGCCATGCGCCGCCGCGTCTCTTCACTACTCATGTTCCTGCTGCTTCTGGTTGGTTGTGCCGGCACCGGCGACCCACATGAAAGAGCCATCCCGTTGGCGCCCGACCGCCCCTTTGAGGTGATGTCGACGGGGATGCGCTACTTCACGTTCTCCTTGCCGGAGCCCGCCCGCGTGGTGCTGGAGAGCGAGACCTTTCCCTGGGATTCGGCCATGGGAGCGCCCTCGGGGGAGCTGCTGAATGCCGAGGGTGAGGTCGTGGAGCGCGACTGGCATAGCGGCATCGACGGCAATTTCCGTATCGAGCGTGAACTCGATGCGGGCACCTGGTACTTGCGGGTGACGACGCCTTATGCAGGCTCTTCCTCGGGCTTCCTGGACCGCGACTATCGCTACGCGGTACGGATGAGAATCCTGCCTTCCACCTAGCCATAGCCTTGTCGAGGCCGGCTCGAGCACGAAAAAGCCCCGGCAAGCCGGGGCAGGAACGATGCGAGCGGTAAGCGTGAAAGCCGGTCAGAAATCGTAGGTGGCGGAGAGCCAGAAGCTGCGCCGGTCCATGTAGGTGCCGCCGATGGCCTGGCCTGAGGTGATGTAGTCGTAGGCGGCGTAGGTATCGCCTTCGTAATCGTACGTGGTGCCGGTACCGAAATTGGTATCGAGCAAGTTGTAGATGGTGCCGGTCAGCCGCACGTTGTCCGCCACCCGGTAGGTGGAGCTCAAATTGAAGAGCTCATAGCTCTTGAACTTGTCGCCAACGGCGGCGGCAAGAGCGGCATCCTGAGTGCCTGCTTCCGGAGCGGAGGCGAAGCGATTGCGGCCACTGTAGTGCTCACCTTGCAGAGTGGAGCTCCAGCGATCGTTGATGTCCCAGGTCACGGCAGCGGTCAGCTTGTGCCGGGGGGCCAGCGTCAGGCTTGCACCACGGGCTTCATCGGAATTGATCTCGGTATCGGTATAGGTGTAGCCGCCGCGCACTTCCCAGGCGGGGGCGAAGCGATAGCGAGCTTCCAGCTCCACCCCTTGCGTTTGCGCTTCGCCGATGTTGACCGCCTGATCGTAGGTGCCGTCGGGTATGGTCGGGTGCCCCGTGACGACACGCTCGCTGGCGGTGACGATGCGATCGGTAAAATCGGTGTGGAAGAAGGTCGCGCCCGCTGAGAAGCCTGCCCGGTTGTCGTAATGGGCACCGACCTCATAGTTGGTGCTTTTCTCCGGCTGAAGGTCCGCGTTGCCGATCAGCAGCCTGGCGCCCTGGGCGGTAACGTTGTTGATACCATCCCTCAACTGATTGAGCGTCGGTGTCTTGTAGCCCCGGCTTACCCCGCCCTTGAGGGTCCAGCTGTCGTCGGCATTCCACACGAGATAGCCACGCGGAGTGAAGTGACCGCTGAAGGCATCGTGATTTTCGTAGCGGCCACCCAAGGTCAGCGCCAGGTCATCACGCAGCCACCATTCGTCTTCGATGAATAGCGCCCACTGGGATTCGTCGTAGCTGTCCGGCGCGAGATCGTCGGTCAGCTCTGCCTCCATGTACTGGCCGCCGAAGGTGAGCATATGTGCACCGGCGTTGGTGGTGAACTTGGTATCGACAACGGTCTGCTCGTTCTCCAAGGTCCGTGGCGAGCCGATGATAGGGGCGTGGGGAAGGGCGGGATGTGGCGTGCCGGGCCCCGCATTGGGGTGCGGAATGGTACGGCCAATGGTCTCCGTGATGGCATGGGTTACGCTGGATTCCCAGGTTCCCGCCTCGAAGCGACCGGTATGCCCCAGCGCGATCTGGTCGCGATTGAAGCGCATGTAATCCTCGTAGCCGTAAACCTGGTTCGGATTGTTCGGGTTGCTGCCGTCGAGGTTGCCCAGGCGACTGTCGGTATTGTCGAACCACTGGCGGGCACGCTCTGCGTCCAGCCAGAACTCATTCGTTTCGTCCGGGGTGACGTTCAATCGCCCGCCAATCGAGAAGATCTCCCCTTCGGCTGGGCGTGGGTCGCGGCCAGTACCCTCCATTAAACGCTCGGAAGCACCGCGATTGTAAACGCGGCCACGCAGTTGCAGGCCTAGCGTGTCCTCTACCAAGGGACCGCTGCTGAAGAAGCTGAGAGCCTGCGAGTTGGGCTCTTCACGGTGTTGCTGGAAGGTGCTCTCAGCGGTGACCGAGCCGCTCCACTCGTCGGCGACGCGGCGCGTAATGATGTTGATGACGCCGCCCATGGCGTCGGAGCCGTACAGCGTAGACATGGGGCCACGAATGACCTCGATGCGTTCGATGGCCGATAGCGGCGGCATGAAGCTGGTTCCGGTTTCGCCGAAGCCGTTGGGAGTTATGTCGGAAGCGGCGTTCTGGCGCCGGCCGTCGATCAAAATCAGCGTATAGGCGCTCGGCATGCCGCGAATGCTGACGTTGAGGCCACCGGTCTTGCCCACGCCGGAGCGTACGTCGACGCCGGGGATGTCGGCAATGGCTTCGGCAATGTTGGAGAATTGGCGCTGCTCCAGCTCCGCGCGCGTGACGACCGAAATGCTGGCCGGTGCATCCTGCAGCGCTTGCTCGAAACCGGAGGCGGTCACAACGACATTGTCGAGGCGGGCGCTTTCCTGCGCCTGGGCGGTGAAGGCGAGCGGTGCGCTGGCGATGGCAACGGCCAGGGCGGTGCGGCGGTAGTGGAACATGGAGTCACCTGCTGTATGAAGCTGTTAATGATATTGATTATCAAGCGCAGGTGATTCTAATGCGAAAAGTTCCCCTTGCTCAGGGGGAAACGGGGCAACGCTGTGTTGCATGCCGTGCAACCGGGGCTCGGTGTGCCCTTGTTACGGTCTCGCCGGGAGTTATCGGGCTCATTAGCCAGTCGCTGGGCCTGGCTTGGCGCAGGAAGTCGATCAGAGCGCTCAGGCGTCTTGGGCGGGAGCCGTAAGGGTAAAGCAGCGTTATCGGTATGGGCGGCGCGCTCCACTCCGGCAGGCAGCGAATGAGCGAACCCGGGTGAGCCCGCTCACGGCCAGCGGCCAGCCAGTCGGGCATGAGGCCCAGTCCATGGCCCCGGGCAATGGCATCGCCATGCAGCATCTGCTGGTCGACACGAAAGCGCGATTCGGGGGGCTGGAAGCGAAACTCGCCCTGCACGGGATGCGAGAGAGTGACGCCTTGCTCGGTTTCGCCAAGCAGGTCTATCCAGGCGTGCTGGGCGAGATCCTGGGGTTGCTGCGGTGTGCCGCGGCGAGTCAGGTAATCGGGGTGGCCGTACAGACTGCGACTGAGCCAGCCCAGCACCTCCTGGCGCAGCTCGCTGCCATGTACCTCTCCCAGCCACACGGTTACCGCCTGGCTTTCGGCTGACAGCGGCGGTGCCGAGCAGGTCTGCAGGGTCAGGCGTATGCCGGGGTGGCTGTCCATGAACTGAGCCAGCCGGTCCGCCAGCCAGCTGCGCGCCAGGGCGTTGTGCGTGGCTATGTGCAACTCGCCGCTAACCTCCTCGTTCAGCTCCTCAAGCGCCTGACGCCCCTGTTCTGCGAGTTCGAGTATCTGTCTGCAGTAGGCGTGAAACGTCTGGCCTGCCTCGGTAGGCAGCAGCCGGTTGGATTGCCGACGCAACAAGGGCTGGCCGAGCTGGCGCTCGAGCTGGGTAATACGCCGGCTCAACGTCGACTTGGCCAGGCCGAAGGCTCGGGCGCTACGCGTCAGGCTGCCGGAACGCATGACATGGTCGAAGGCGAGCAGTTCATCGAGATCGTACATGGCCATCCCTCGGCGTTGAGTTGCATGGAATGCAACAGTGTAAAAGCCATTGAGCGTAAATGAAAACGATTATGGTTGAGCTTCATGCTCAAGATTTCGTTGCTGTTTTTGCAACGAGGTGTTGCGTGGTGATTCTTTGCAATTCTTTGTGATAATAATTCGCATTAATTAATGGTTGCGAGGTCTGTGATGAAAGGTGGACTCAACTGGCTCGGTGCGCTGCGCCGGCCCCTGTCGGTAGCCGTGCTCGCGTTGCTTCCGCTGACCGCCTGGGCCGAGCGGAGCATAGAGACGGCCTTCGGCGAGGTCACGGTGCCCGTGTCGCCGGAACGCGTCGTGACGCTTTACGAAGGCGCGCTCGACGTGGCCTTGGCCGCCGGCATCACGCCCCTGGGTGCCGTTACCACCCGTGGTGGCGATGGAATGGCTCGCTACATCGAGGCGCACCTGGGCGAGCAGCGGCCCGCCATCGTCGGCGTGGTGCGGGAGATCAATCTCGAGGCCGTGCTGGCTCTTGAGCCGGATGTGATCCTCGCGCCGCCGCAACTGCCTGAAGCGCAATACCGCCTTCTCTCGCGCATCGCACCGACCGTAATGCCACCGACCGAAGGGTTGGATCCTGAGGCCTGGCGCGCAGAATCGCGCCTGTTCGGCCAGGCGCTGGGCCGTGAAGCGGAAATCGAAGCCGCGCTGGAGCAGGTAGATGCCCGGGCTGCCGAGATTGCGGATCGCATCGCTGCCGATGGGGCTCCCAGTGCCGTGCTGGTTCGCTGGATGCCGCAAGGCCCCATGGTCATGTCGGAAGATCTCTTCACCGCCGGCCTCCTGCGTGCAGCCGGGGTGGCGATTCACGATGCCGGCCTGGTGCGCCCCAACGTGCCCCACAGCGACCCGCTCAGCCTCGAAAACCTCTCACGGGTCGATGCCGAGTGGCTGTTTCTGGCCACGCTCAACGCAGAGGGACAGGAAGCGTTGGGTGCCGCACAGGCATCGCCCGCCTTCGCTCGGCTCGAAGTCGTGGCGCGTGACCGGGTGGTGCCCGTCGACGGCCAGCTATGGTCGAGTGCCACCGGCCCGCTGGCCGCGCTGACGATTCTCGATGAGCTAGACGCCGCGCTGTCGCCCTGATGGACGCTGCAACGCAAACGGGCGTTTTCCAGGCCCGCCGCCTCACTGCGAGGCTGGCGGGCCTGCTGGCGTTACTGGCCCTGGTCTGTCTGGCCAGCTTGCTTTGGGGGGCCGGGGACGTTGGGGCGGGCCGGGCCTGGGCCGTCATCATGGGAAGGGGCGACGCCGAAGCTCAGTTCGTGGTCGGCTCGCTGCGCTTTCCGCGCACCTTGATCGGCCTCGTGGTCGGCCTGGCCTTGGGCGTGGCGGGTGCACTGCTGCAGGCGGTGACCCGCAACCCCTTGGCCGAGCCGGGCCTGCTCGGCGTCAGCGCCGGTGCCGCCTTTGCCGTGGCGTTGGCGCTGGTGTTCGGCGCCACGGCAACGACCATGCGAGTCGGCGTAGCGCAGCTGGGCGCCATGGCAGGGTGCCTCTGCGTGCTCGGCGTGGCGCGAGTGAGCGGCGCCGGCAACGACCCGGTGCGGCTGGTGCTGGCCGGGGCCGCCCTGACGGGCCTGCTGCTCTCGCTCACCTCGCTGCTGCTACTGTTCGATCAGCGCGCCGCCGACGAGATCCGCTTCTGGATCGTGGGTAGCCTGGCCGGGCGCCGCCTCGATCATCTGCTCGCCATCCTGCCGAGCCTGCTGCTGGCCGGGTTCATCGTGCTCGCCGTGGCGCGCCCGCTGGCGGCGCTGTCGCTGGGTGAGCGGGTCGCCAGCGGCCTGGGGCATCGCCCGGGGTTGATCCGACTGTTGGTGATCGTGGCCGTAGCGCTGCTGGTCGGTGCTGCCACGGCAACAGCCGGGCCCATCGCCTTCGTCGGGCTGGTGGTACCGTTCGCCGCCCGGGCGCTGGCAGGGCCCGATATTCGCCGCACCCTGTGGCTGTGCTTGCCGCTGGGGCCGCTGATGGTGATCGCGGCCGATATCGTCTCGCGAGTGCTGGTGGCGCCTTCCGAGCTGCCCCTTGGCGTGCTTACGGCGCTGTGTGGCGCTCCGGTGCTGGTGGCGGTGGTGAGAGCCCGCCGCATGCCGACGCTATGAAAGAACTATCTGAAAGAGGCATGAAAAGGGAGAGGACGATGCGCAGCAATGCCTCTGTCGAAGGCGGGCACCGGCTACGGCGCGGCGGCCGGCGGCATCACCGCCGCCATCGGCAGATCGCCGAGGTCGCCGCACCGACAGGCCATTGGCGCCTGACGTGGCAGGCAGCCGAGGGCCGTGCGCCCTACAGCCTGTTGATCGATCAGCGTACCTTCACGGCTGCGCTGGCCCTGCTGCTGGCCCTGCTGGCGGCTTCGCTTGCGTATCTGGCCATGGGCAGCAGCTCATTGGCACCGCGCCTGGTGCTCCCGGCACTGGTGGGGCGGGGCGACCTGATGGCGGTGTTCGTGGTGCAGGAACTACGCCTGCCGCGGCTGTTTGCCGCCTGCCTCACCGGTGCTGCCTTCGGCGTGGCTGGCTGCCTGATGCAAACCCTGGCGCGCAATCGTCTGGCCACGCCCGGCATTATCGGAATCGACAACGGCGCTACCGCTTTCGCGGTGGCCTCGGTGGTGGGACTCGGGGTCTCCCTGGCGCCGCCGGCCATGGCCCTGGTCGGTGCGACCACCGCCGCCGCCTTGACCTTCGGCCTGGCTGCCGGTGGCGGTACCCGCGGTTACCGCTTCATCATCGCCGGTATCGGCGTGGGGGCCGTGTTCGGCGCCATTACCCAACTGCTGCTGGCCAAGGTGGCCATCGACACTGCCAACGCCGCCTATCCCTGGACAGTAGGTACGCTAAATGCGCGTCCGCCCGGCGCCGTTACGCTGCTCGCCATCGGGCTGACGTTGGGGCTCGCCGCTGCCCTATGGCTGACCCGCTCGCTTTCGCTGCTGCGCTTCTCCGATGCCGTGGCCACCACGCTAGGCGAGCGTGTTTCACGTCGGCGCTGGCAGGTGCTGGTCGTCTCGGTGATGCTCACCGGCCTCGCCGTGGCCGTGGCGGGACCGGTGGGGCTTGTCGGCCTGATTGGCCCCGAGATTGCCCGCTCGCTCTCTTCGCCGCGAGGTGTGCCTGTCATGGCATCGGCGTTGGCAGGCGCGCTGGTCATGGTGCTGGCCGACCTGGCGGGCAGGGTGTTGCTCTCGCCCATCGAGATCCCGGTGGGTATCGTCACCGCCGTTGTGGGCGGCCCCTGGCTGCTGTGGATACTGCTGCGACCGGCTTCGAGGAATCTGGTATGACCCGATACGAACTCGCCACCCACAACCTGACCTTGCGCTATGGGCGCGCGACCATCATCGACCAATTGGCACTGTCACTGCCGGCGGGCCAGGTCACGGCCATCGTCGGCCCCAACGGCTGTGGCAAGTCGACCCTGCTGGCCGGCTTGGCTCGCCTGCACGCGCCCAGCCAGGGCGCCGTGCTGCTCGACGGCAAGGACATCCAACAGCTCCCAGCGCGGGAACTGGCCCGGCGCCTGGCGCTGCGGCCCCAGGAAGCCATCGCCCCGGAGGGGCTGACCGTGGTCGAGCTGGTGCGCTTCGGCCGTCAGCCGCATCAAGGCTGGCTGAGACAGTGGTCGGCAGAGGATCAGCAGGTCGTTAGCAAGGCGCTGGCGGCGGCCGATGTAAACGAATTGGCGGATCGTCCACTGGATACCCTCTCCGGAGGCCAGCGCCAGCGCGCCTGGATCGCCATGACCATTGCCCAGCAAACGCCGCTGCTACTGCTCGACGAACCCACCTCTGCGCTCGATCTGGGCCATCAGATCGAAGTCTTCGAACTGGTACGAAGGCTTGCCGCCGATGGCCGGACCGTGGTGATGGTGCTGCACGACCTCGCCAGCGCCTGCCGCTATGCCGACCACCTGCTGGCGCTGCGCCATGGCCAACTGGTCGCGGCGGGGCCGCCAGGCGAAGTGGTAACGACGGACCTGGTCCGCCGGCTCTACGACATAGACTGCACGTTGATCCCCGACCCCGCCACCGGCAGCCTGCTGCTGGCTAATGTGAGGCGGGCGAGGCGGTGTGAACAAGCATGAGACTACGAGCGTGCAGATCGGGCTCCATTGCCCTCAGCCGCGATAGAACGCATTGAGCTTGTCCTGATGCTCGTGCACCTTCTGCTGGAAGGTCTCGTCATCCATATCGCGCCAGTAGCGGGGTGGGCGGCCGGTGCGTT
>NZ_JBYCKL010000048.1:0-32528 GCF_057473365.1 Halomonas sp. TH-94 | reverse complement strand
TCTACTGGGTGGTCAACAACATCATCTCGATCGCACAGCAGTACGTGATTACCCGTAGGATCGAGAACGACCCCAGTGTCGGCAAAGGCTTGAAGACCAAGACCAAGTAATTGTCGGCTCTGACGTGACGTATCCAGACCCCTGCCTCGGCAGGGGTCTGGCGTTTAAGATGCATGGAAACGACAATTCGTCATACCGGGCTCACAATCGAGAGGATGCCGCATGCCGGAAAGGCTCTACCAGGAAGACACCATCGCTGCGCTGGCCACTGCGCCTGGGCGTGGCGGCGTCGGCATCATTCGCATCTCGGGCCCCTTGTCCGCGGCGATCGCCGCAGCCATGGTCGGGCACTGCCCATCGCCGCGGCGAGCCCACTACGGTCCTTTCCAAGGGGATGGCAGCGTGATCGACGAAGGCATCGCGCTGTTCTTCGCCGGGCCGCACTCCTTCACCGGCGAAGACGTTCTGGAACTCCAGGGCCACGGCGGCCCGGTGATCATGGATCTCCTCCTTGAGCGCTGTGTCCAGCTCGGTGCCCGCCTGGCCAGGCCGGGAGAATTCTCCGAGCGCGCCTTTCTCAACGACAAGCTCGATCTGGCTCAGGCCGAAGCCATCGCCGATCTGATCGAGGCCAGCTCGCGTACGGCAGCCGAGAACGCCCTGCGCTCGCTGCAGGGGGAGTTCTCGCGGCGAGTGGCAAGTCTGGTGCAAAAGCTGATCGAGCTGCGCATGTACGTGGAAGCGGCCATCGACTTCCCTGAAGAGGAGATCGATTTCCTTGCCGACGGCAAGGTGGCCGAGATGCTCGCCGCAGTACAGGCCGAGCTCGCCGAAGTGCGCGCCGCTGCCGGCCAGGGTACGCTGATGCGTGAAGGCATGAACGTGGTGATCGCCGGGCGCCCCAACGCCGGCAAGTCGAGCCTGCTCAACGCCCTGACCGAGCAGGAGACTGCCATTGTCACCGCTATCGCCGGCACTACCCGCGACGTGCTGCGCGAGCATATCCATCTGGATGGCATGCCGCTGCACGTCATCGATACCGCCGGTTTGCGCGACACCCCGGATGCCGTGGAACAGATCGGCGTGGCCCGCGCCTGGGCGGAGATAGAGAAGGCCGATCGCGTGCTGCTACTGGTCGACGCGGCCACCACCGAGGCGACCGATCCGATGACCATCTGGCCGGAGTTCGTCGCGCGCCTGCCCGACCCGAGCCGCTTGAGCCTGGTACGCAACAAGATCGACGCCAGCCATGAGCGGGCCGGGCTCGACGTGACGGCATCCAACCCGGTGCTCCGCCTGTCAGCGCGCACCGGGGAAGGCCTTGATGCATTGAAGGCCCACCTCAAGGATGTCATGGGCTTCTCAGCCACCACGGAGGGCCGCTTTTCCGCTCGCCGACGCCACCTCGATGCATTGGACCGAGCGCAGCGAGCACTCACTAACGGTGAACAGCAGCTGGCAGGCTATGGTGCCGGCGAGCTATTGGCAGAGGATCTGCGCGATGCCCAGCAGGCGCTGGGCGAGATCACCGGGGAATTCAGTGCCGACGATCTATTGGGGGAAATCTTCGGCAGCTTCTGTATCGGCAAGTAGTTTCCGCCTCACAGTCACCTACTCCTCAACCCACCAGTCGGCGTGGTAGCGGCTCGTCTCGCCGAACAAGGGTGTCACTCGCGCCATGGCGGCTGCAAGGCGCTCATCGAGCCCCCATGGCGGATTGACGATCAGCATGCCGCTGCCATACATGCCGCGCTCCTCACCCGGCTCGCGCAGACTCAGCTCGCTACGCCAGACCTTGCGCAGCCCACCGTCGCGCAGCCGCTCCAGCAATTCAGCGTGACGTCCTGCAGGCAGCAGTGGGTACCACACCAGTACCACGGCATGGCGCGCCTTGCGCATCGCCGCCAGCACGCGCTGGGCTACGTCAGCATACTCGTCTTTCAGTTCGTAGCTGGGGTCGATCAAGACGCAAAGCCTGGGTGTGGCCACCGGCAGTTGGGCGATCAGTCCCGACAGGCCATCGCCATGAATGCGCCGTACGTTGGCGGGCAACGCCTGACGTGACAAGTGCTCGTGCTCCCCCGGGTGCAGCTCGAACAGCTGCAGGCGATCATCGCCGCGCAGCCGTTGGCCCAGCCACCAGGGCGAGCCAGGGTAGCTCTCGAGGCGGTCGTCCGAGGGCTGCACACTGGCGATCGCCGCCAGCCAGTCCGCCAGCAAGGGCTCGTCGCTCAACGCCTGGCGCGAACGCCAGAGCGGCAGCACGCCGCTGCGGTACTCGCCCAGGCGCTGAGTCTCGGTGGCATCCAGCGGGTAGAGGCCTCGCCCGGCATGGGTGTCGATGAAGGTGATCGGCGTCGCCTTGCGCAATAGATGATCGATGGCCGCATAGAGCGTGAGATGCTTGTGTACGTCGGCGAAATTGCCGGCATGGTAGGCATGCTGGTAGGAGAGCATGGCGGTTCGACCTTCGACTGAATCAGAACGGAAAAACGCAGGCCCGCCACCTGGTGGGTGACGGGCCTGCTGATGCCACGATGGAATCGAGCTTACTGGAACTGCGACTCGATGGGCGTCAGGGTGATCTCGACGCGACGGTTCTGAGCACGGCCATCCTCGGTGGCGTTGGTGGCCACCGGCTGGCTGGGACCGTAGCCGGTCATGTAGAGCCGGTTACGCGCCACGCCGGACTGAGCCAGGTAGTTACCCACCGATTCGGCACGCCGCTCTGAGAGTTGCTGGTTGTAGCTCACGCTGCCGGTGCTGTCGGTATGGCCGGCGATGTTGACCCGCGTATCGGTGTACTGGGTGAGGATGTTGGCCACGTCGTTGAGCGCATTGCGTGCCGGCATGGTGAGTTCGCTGGAGTCGAAGCCGAAGGTCACGCTGCTGGGCATATTGAGCACGATGTCGTCGCCGCGGCGCTCAACGTCGACGCCAGTACCACGCATGCTTTCGCGCAGCTGCTGCTCCTGGCGATCCATATAGGCGCCGACACCGGCACCTGCTGCTGCACCCACGGCCGCTCCGATCAAGGCACGATCACGGCGGCTGGTGCTGCCGCTACCCGAGAGTGCACCCGCCGCGGCACCGACCGCAGCGCCTACCCCTGCCCCGGTCACGGTGCTGGAACGTTGGGTCTGGCCTGAATAGGGATCGGTCGTTGCACAGCCGACGAGCAGAACGGCGGCAGCAAGAGGGGCAACGAGTCGAGACGCTTTGAACATGGACTATCTCCGGGTCAGGGGTAACGAAGTCATTCTGTACCGGCATCACTCACGAGCGCCAGCAGCTCGTTCAAGAATAATAGACCTTGGGGCGAAGCCTGAAGCCTTTGTGCATCTTCCACGAGAAGTCCTTTATTTCGCGCCGCAACCAGACGCTCCAAAAGCTCCTCGTGCGACCGTCCGGTATGCGCGCGCCAGTCGCTCATGCTTACCCCGTCCACCAGACGTAGCGCATTCATGGCGAACTCCAGCGGCAGGTCGTTCTCCTCGATCTGCGTTTTACCGGCAAGGAATCCCCGTGGATCCTGAAGGCGGCGCAGGTAGGACTCGGGCTGGCGCGTCTTCCAGCGACGTTCGATGCGCAGCCGCCCTGACTCATCGAACGCGCTCAGCTTGCCGTGACTGCCGGCACCGATCCCCAGGTAATCACCGAAGCGCCAGTAGTTGAGGTTGTGGCGCGAGCGCCGGCCAGGCCGCGAATAGGCGGATATCTCATAGCGTCCAAGTCCCGCTGACTCCAGTCGCTCGTGCCCCATGTCCTGGATGTCCCACAGAGTTTCTTCATGCGGCAACGGCGGCGGATGGGAATGAAACTCCGTGTTGGGTTCGAGCGTGAGCTGATACCAGGAAAGGTGCTCCGGCGACAGCGCCAAGGCGCACTCCAGGTCGGCCAGGGCCAGCTCCGGTGTCTGGTCAGGTAGACCGTGCATCAAATCAAGATTGAGATTGTCGAAGCCGGCGCTACGCGCTTCCTTGACGGCAGCCACCGCATCCTCGCCGCTGTGAATGCGACCCAGAGCCGCCAGCTGGTGCGACTGAAAACTCTGCACACCGAGCGAAAGTCGATTGATACCGGCCTCTCGATAGCCCTGGAAGCGTCCTCGCTCGAGCGTGCCGGGATTGGCCTCCAGAGTGATCTCGATGTTCTCGGCAAGCGGCAGTCGCTTGGCCAACGCCTCGAGGAAGCGCTCATAGAAGTCAGCCGACATCAGGCTCGGCGTTCCTCCGCCGATGAAGATGCTGGTCAGAGTACGACCGGCGGCCAGTGGCAGGTCGGCATCAAGATCCGCCAGCAGGGCGGCAAGATACGCCGCTTCCGGGAGTTCGGCGCCGCGGCCAACCCCATGAGAATTGAAATCGCAATAGGGACATTTACGTACGCACCATGGAACGTGAACGTAAAGCGCCAGTGGCGGCAGCGCGGAAGATTGGCCAGTCGCAGCTGTCATCGGTTAAGGGTCGTCTCACCCAGAGTTGCCACCATGGCTTCGAGGGCTCGTCCGCGATGGCTCAAGCGGTTCTTCTCCTCTGATCCGAGCTCCGCCACGCTCTTGCCGAGTTCGGGTAGCCAGAACAAAGAATCGTAGCCGAATCCGCCTTCTCCACGCGGCTGCAGGAGGATTTCCCCTTCCCAACTGCGCTGGACGATGAGCGGCACAGGATCGTCGGCGTGGCGCAGATAAACCAGTGCACACCAGTAGCGCGCACTGCGGGCGCTTCCGCTCAGCCCAGCCATGGCCTCGAGAAGCTTGGCATTGTTGCGCTGATCGCTCTTCGGTTCCCCGGCATAGCGGGCCGAATAGATCCCCGGCTGTCCCGCAAGGGCATCGACCTCAAGCCCGGAATCGTCCGCCAGCGCTGGCAACCCACTGATGCGACAGGCCTCCCGAGCCTTGAGCAATGCGTTCTCGATGAAGGTAAGGCCGGTCTCTTCGACATCCACTACACCGAAATCGGACTGGGGGCGGATGCGCAACCCTAGGGCTGCGAAAAGCTGGCCGAACTCTCGGATCTTGCCGGGATTTCCACTGGCCAGCACCAGCTCATCTACAGGGGGCATGACGACTCCTTGAGAGGTTTGACGCAGCGCACATGTTACACGAGGCGGCAAAAAAGTAGCCAGCAACCTATAGCGACACCACTCGGAAGATGGTCACGGCTCATGCGCAAGAACTAATTCAAAAAAGCGTTGCTGCACATAATGGTGCTGGGATTATGGAACCATCCTCTGTAACATATATTTACATTATGAATTGTCATGAATAACCTCAAGCAGGCGAATTGATGTCTGTTACGTAGACGGTCACCGGTCTGATAGCAAGAGGCACGACTACTGCAAAGCCGAATTCAGCACCGAAGATAAACAACCCCATGTTTTTGAACAAAATAAGCCGAATGATTCATTCAGCACAAAACTCTACTAAGCAACTAAACTTAGTGAAATATTGAAGAATTCGAAGTATCTGTCTCCACCTGAGCCACGGTAAGGGTGAATGACCGGCGTCAGCCACAGCGTATCGAACAGATCGAAGCGGCGGCAGGCGCACCTTTCTGTCTGGACGAATCGGTGAACTGCCTCTAAGCGACTGAAACGCCTATTTTTAATAAAAGATACAGCGAACGAGGAAGAGGACGAAGGATTTGAGTGACGAGTGGGGAAATGACAGTGCTCGAGAGTCAAGACCCTAATGCGTTGACAAAAAGCGACACTCGGAAATCCTTCTTAACAAAATAGCGCCATATCGGCACAAATTATTCGCAATGGACTGACTTTTCATGGTTTTCCTCTACCGCTCAGAGCAGGTCAACACACCTCAAAGGCGCATTCACAGCCTTAGATGCGTCATACCGGTATGAGAATCTAAAACCAAATGGAATAAAAATGACTGAGTAAATGCGAAAAACTTATTACCGAATTTCAAAAATTTGTCCGAGACTCCATGGACGTACATTAATTACATTTTTTTACATTTAGAAATACAAACCCAGGGAGGCCAGATATATGGGAAGCCAGGAAGCAAAAATTCTTCTCGTGACCGACATCAATCCTCAATCCAAGCTATTCATCGAGCATCTTCAGCGCCAGTTGAGCTATGAAGTGATCGCCACTGACACAGAGGCCATGCCCCGCTTGGATGACGAAAGCGTACTGGTGATCCTCGATCTGGATCACCTGAGCGAAGTCGGCATGCAGAAGTGGCAAACGGCCGTGGACGGTAAGGAAAGCATCAGCCTTGCCGCGTTCAATGTCCGTGGAGAAGACCATGCGGTGGAGCTCCTTTCGTCGCTCAACCTTCAGGGTATCTTCTACCGCGATGACAGTATGGAGCTGATTTGCAAGGGGGTCGAGGCTTTGCAAAGTGGCAGTCTTTGGATGTCAAGGGCCTTGATGTCTCGCATGATTCAGCTATTGCGTCGCCAGCAGATGAACTCCTATCGCCCGGCCTGCGGCCTGACGCAGCGTGAGCTGGAAATCATCGGTCTGCTGGGTACCGGGGCAACCAACGCAGAAATCGCCGAGAAGCTATTCGTCAGCGAACACACCGTCAAGTCTCACCTCTATAACATCTTTCGAAAAATCAAGGTGCATAATCGACTGCAGGCCATGAACTGGGCGAGGCGCAACTTGTTCAGTGTGCCCCCGAGCTACAAGCGAGATACGAGGCACTAGACACACGATTAGCCTCATTGTCGTAAAGCACTAGGAAAAACATACTCCGGGCCAGCCCAGCTGGCACGCTTTCGTACGGCTGACGTATGGCGATTCGGGTTGATGCCGTTTCATCGATAGCTTTGTCCCATGGCTAATAAAGGCTCATCTTTTCAAAAGGCAAGTATGAGAAATATCAGCTTTCAAGACGTTCGAACACATTCTATAACATAACTTTACATTAACCATGCTGGCTCACCAGGGTACTGCCACCCAATGGTTACTTGCATAGGACGAAACCGTGAGCGGCTAATCCGCCAAGGGGAATAAAATGGAACTGGGTAAGGGACTTATCCTACTGGCCACCGATATCAATCCGCAAACTCAACTTTTTGCCGATTATCTTCGCCAACACTTGCAATGCGAGCTGCGTGTCGTTTCGACTGTCGTTTCAAACGAAACCGCTATTGCTGTCGAACGATCCTCCCAAGACCGCGTACTGGTCATGCTCGATATCGACCATCTTGACGAAGCGGCACTGCAAACTTGGCATGCTCACTACCATGACAAGCCACAGTGGATGCTGACGATCTTCAATCTGAAGCATGAGGAACAAGCTGTTCAGCTAATGAAGTTGGTGCTGATTCAGGGTGTCTTCTATCGCACCGACAGCCTTGAGCTGATCCGAAAGGGAATACAGCGCCTGCTGGACGGCGATATCTGGATGTCGCGGACGCTCATGACACGAATGATCGACTTTTATCGTCGGCAGCAGATGAACTGCTATCGGCCCGCCTGCGGTATCACTCAACGCGAGCTGGAGATCATCGGGTTGCTCGGCTCGGGTGCCTCCAATACCGAAATAGCGGAACGCCTCTTCGTCAGTGAGTACACGGTGAAATCCCACCTCTACAACATTTTTCGAAAGATCAACGTCAGCAATCGTATGCAAGCCGTGAACTGGGCGAGGCAGAATCTAGGCCCGCCGCCACCCTTGTCGCTGCAACGTACACAAAGACACTCACCCAGCCACTGATTAACAGCGGGCAAGCGCGATGGCTTTCTTCTGCAGCAAAACGGGGCTGACCATTTTGCTCCTGATATACACCTCATTGGCCTTGGCGGAAACGGACCAACCCGGCCCCAGCCTTCCGACCACGCCAACGGTGCCTTCGGCCCCCGGATCTTCCATGGAAGAAGAATCGCTGGAGGCGGACAAGGCAACGGAAGAGCTATCGCGTCAATTTCGCCTCGGCGAGCCGGGCCTGTCGGGAGTCATCGTCGACCGTACCATCACCATGATGGGAAAGACTTTCTATCGCCGTTTCAGCCAGTTAGGCGCAGAAAGTCATTTCCTTACGCATACGACACTGTCCGTACACGAGAGACCCGATGCGCGCTGGGGGAGCCAAGTGTGGGTTTCCGAGAACAATCGAATTCTCTTCCAGGCCACGCTGCCTCCCCGACTGAGTGACATCGATCACTATGCCGAGGCGGCCGTGGAGCAGGTCGAACAGCTTCTGGTACAGCGCAGCATTCTGCAGGCACTCGAGAGCGACCCGGACCTGGCGGATGAAGAAATTTAGCAGGAAGGATTCACGACAAGGAGCACACACCATGAAGATGCCACGTTACCTGCACATACTATGCCTCATCGGTACGCTACTGGCCCAGGTTGCCAGCGTTCAGGCGGGAGAGCTCATTTACCGCCCTATCAACCCTTCGTTCGGCGGCGACCCGTTGCTCGGCAACCACCTGCTCAACAAGGCCCAGGCTCAGGATACGAATCGCGATCCCAACGCCCCGGACTTCGGCAGGTTCTCCGAAGTCGACTTCTTTCTGCAGGACCTGCGCGCCGATCTCATTAACCGTGCCATCGACGGTGCACTCGATCCCGATAATCCCGGGGGAAACGAGAGCGTCATCGATAACTCTGCACTCAACGTCAGGTTCGTCAATGTGGGCGGGGGTGCATTTCAAATGGTCATTACCGACAAGAGAACCAATGAAGTGACGCGTATCGATTTCGGAACACCATTCTAAGGGAGACTGAGGTATGAAAAGATTGAGAATCGTCCTCTTCTCGGCGCTGGTATTCCTGAGCGGTTGCGTCGGTATGGTCACCTCGCCGGAGGGCCTGGAAGGGGCACCGGCTACCTTGGTGCCAAGGTCAGGGACCTATATGGATCTGGTCAGGTTACCCCGTCCAGCGGCACCCATCTTTACCGCCGTTTACGATTTCCGAGACCAGACGGGACAATATCGACCTCAGCCCGCCAGCACCTTTTCTACGGCGGTGACTCAGGGCGGGGCCGCCATGCTGAGTTCCGCATTGGCCGATTCAGGGTGGTTCGTGCCACTCGAGCGGGTGGGATTGCAAAACCTGCTCACGGAGCGCCGTATCATTCGTGCAAACCTGGAACGCACCGGACGTGAGGACGAGCTCGGCTCCCTGAACGCGGCACGTGTCCTGATGGAAGGCGGGATCATCGCTTACGATTCCAATATGAAGACGGGTGGTGTCGGCGCCGAATATTTCGGCATCGGATCGTCGACCCAGTACCAAGTCGACCAAGTTACCGTCAACCTTCGTGCTGTGGATATCGCAACCGGCGAAGTACTGGCCAATGTGACTACCAGCAAGACGGTTTATTCGTACGAATTACGCGCAGGTGTCTATCGCTTCGTCAGCTTCCGCCGTTTGCTTGAAGCCGAGGCTGGCTATACCCACAACGAGCCAGTACAGATGGCCGTGATGTCAGCGATTGAATCCGCAGTCATCCATCTCGTCACACAAGGGGTTGATCGTGGGCTTTGGAATCTCGCCAACCCGGCTGAGAGTAACAATGAAATACTAACGGCATATCGTGATGCCTCTGCTCCCATGCTTTGATAGATATCCACTCTTAAAAAGCACCTATTTCGGGTGCTTTTTTTATTCCGGAGTATGGATGCGACGCATTCATCAAGTAAAAAACTCATGCTTTCGAAGACAAAGGAGTGCTAAAAAAATAATCCTGTACTTGAACCTTACGAACGATGGCAGGACTTTTAATAAACATCGAAACTGTAACACAACGTAAAATCGATAGAGTAAGTGCCATGAAAAAAAACGGAATTGTTACAATATCGATAGGGATGGCGCTAATGGCCCACACTGCACTGGCGGATGATTTAAAGCCAGGGTCGGAGCTTGATATCGGCTCGGCGGGTTCTGCACCCCAGCAGAGAGCTACGATCTATCAGCTCGGCCAAGGTAACCAGGCCACCATTCTCCAACATGGCAATCATAACGGCGCGCACATCGTGCAGCAGGGTTATGCCAACATCGCCAGTGCAAGTCAAGCAGGACACGCCAATGAGGCCCGCGTGATACAAAGCGGCGCCCAACTTGAAGCCTCCATACTGCAAAAGGGGCATGGGCACGACGCCAACATCGTACAGGCCGGTTATGGCAAGGAAGCTACCATCAATCAGCACGGTGTCCACGGAAGTGCCGGTATTCATCAGTTGGGAAACCATCGCACGAGCTCTATAACCGTAACTCAATTCTCGCGTGGGCAGGCAGCCGTTCAAGTCTATCGCTACTAGCACTTGTCGTCTCCATCCCATGGAGAAGCGCCACAAGCATGACCAAAGAAAAAAGCTCGATCCGGAAGTGGCAAACGGATTCGATAGCCAGGCTATCGGTTCCTAATTCCATCCTGGCGGCAATTAAGCTCAACCAGGGATTTAAAACGAGAGGGAATTAAAATGAAATTCAAGATGACCGTCATGGCAGCCGCAATCGCCTTTTCTGGCACCGCTCTGGCCAATAACAACATTTCGGACATTGATCAGTCAGGTTACAACAACGACGTGAGCGTATCCCAGTACACCCAAGGCTGGGGTGGTAACAATAGCTCCGGGGTCAGCCAGGATGGCGTAGCCAATGGAGCGACCGTCCATCAGCGTGGCTGGTGGGGCTACAATGAATCGAATATCGATCAGAAAGGCATGGGCAATGAGGCCGACGTCTACCAGAATGGAACCAACAACAGCGCCGCTGTATCTCAAACCGGACAGTTCAATTCATCCGATAGCAAGCAGATCGGAACGCAGAACGTTCTGCAAGTAGATCAGGTAGGGTCCAAGAATACTGCCTCTACCTACCAGAATGGATGGGACAACTTGGCCGACATCAGCCAGAGCGGCTTTGCCAACAGTTCCGATACGGTACAGGATGGCAAGTACAACACCGCTCAGGTTCTGCAGGATGGTCTCAAGAACGCTTCCGACATCACTCAGTCAGGAACCAACAACTTTGCCGATGTCGATCAGAGCGGCAGTTTCAATGACTCTACCATTGACCAAACCGGGCGTAACAACTGGGCTGAGGTTGTTCAGCGCGACATGAAAAATACGGCCGACATCGTCCAAAATGGCAGGAACAATGTCGCGGGTATCGATCAGAGTAATTTCAATAATGATGCGTTCATTAACCAGAACGGCGTCATGAATTACTCAGAAGTCACACAAAGTGGTTATAACGACTTGGCCGATTCCTACCAGTCCGGCAACAACCACTACTCCTCCATCACTCAATCAGCCGCACCAGGCTATCTCGGGGGTCTGATGAGCCTGGCTACCAATACGGCCACCCATGTGCAGTTGGGTAACACCAATATTGCGACTACTACCCAGGTGGGCGGCGGCAACACGGCTCACGTCTTTCAGAACTGAGCCTGATCGCAAAGGTCCCGCCTAGGCGGGACCTTTGCGAATCGTCGAACTTGCGCCTCCGCATGCTTCACGTCCGGCACGCAGCTACCTGACCCGCAGCCTGATCTCGCTGTTCTCGCCGTGAGTGCTGGAACGGCTGACACTGCCGTGCTTGCGTACTTCAACGCTCAGCGCGCCCTCGCGACTCGTCTGCCGAATATGTGCTTCCAGCGCCTCTGCCTGATAGCGGTATTCCCTGGGCACGCTCTCTTCCAGTTCATGGGTGACTGCCTGGTTGCCATCATGCACCGTCAAGGTAGCCTGAAATCGTGTGTTCGGCTCACCCTCGAACACGATGACGATCTCGTTTTCCGGTGAAGCAGCCCGATTGTCCATCTCCGGCATGGTGCTTACTCCTGCAACGGCAAACGTTGTGCTCAGCCCGATCAGGCCAGCCGTGACAACCATCAAACGCCTTTTCATTGCGTTCTCAGCTTCCGCTATAGCTTAGATTGAAACGCTTTTCGACTAACAGCGCCAAGGTATCACCGACATGTTCCTCCGTGGTATCGATCCGCAACAGGTTACGTCCCTCCTCGGGGGAAAAGCTTTCGAAGCTCTCCATCTGACGACTCAATACGGCAAGGCTTTCACTCGAATCCACGCCGTTCCTCACGGCCCGCTTGACGATACGTGCCTTCAAGGTCTCCTCGTCCGCCTCGAAGCTGACGATGAGCACCGGTAATCCACGTGCCTCACCCTGCTGGCGCAGGAGCTGGCGCTGGGCACGGGTCAGGCAGGTGGCATCGATGCAGGTGGGAATCCCTGCATTGAGGAGAAGGCCGGCCAGACTGGCCAGGCGTTGGTAGGTACGATCGGAGGCTTCAGAGGTGAAGATATCCACAGCCGCATCCGCAGCCACTGCCTGTGGATGAATCCCGAACAGGCGTCTGCGCTCGGCATTCGAGCTGAGCCTAACGGCGCCCAGTCGCTCGACGATCTCCGCCATGAAATGACTCTTGCCACTACCGGACATGCCCACTCCGATGATCAGCGGCGGGAATCGGAAATTGGACACGACATCGGCAAGGTCGAGATAACGCCGACACTCCGTCATGATTTCTGCCATGAGGAAGGCAGGCTCGCGACCGGGCGCTATACGCTGCAGGGCTCGACGCGCTCCTGCCAGGCAACGGCATACGGCAAATACCGAGATGAGCCGCATGAGGGAGTAATCGCCTGTCAGCCTCAGGTAACGATCCAGGGCGTAATGCGCAAGGCGGGTCTCTTCACGAACGTAGAGCCCCACCAGTAACGACACCAAGTCGAAGCCCGGATCGAGACAGCGGCTGGCCATCGAATCCGATGGTTCCAGATCGAGCGCATTGGTCATGAGTAGACGCTGCCGGTCGCACAGGGGGGGGACCTGCCGGCCCACTATCCAACTCGGACGAGGCTCACCGCGCTCGTTCAACCAAGGCTCGAGCCTTACCAATTCCTGCTCCAGCCACTCCTTAAGACGCATCAGGCGACGGCAGTCCTCTTCCCCGCTGAGACGCTCTTCGAGCACGCTCACCTCTTCCGCGACAAGCGACCGCGTTGCCGCCAGGCAACCCGACGCGCCCACATACGGCAAGTCATCGACGAAGGAGCGATGGGACGCCACCAGCGAATCGATCAGCTCATTCAAATCCATGGCTGAGGGTGAGGTGGCGTGTTGCACTGAAGTGGCGTCCATGTTCACTCCTGATGGCGGTTGATCTGGTTACGATTGACGTACCTGGGCAAAGGCCTTTTCGGCAGCATCGAGCGTTAACTGAATGTCTTCCGGCGTATGCGCGCTCGACATGAAGCCTGCCTCATAGGCCGAGGGCGCCAGATAAACGCCCTCATCCAGCATCGCGGCAAAGAAGCGGCGGAAGGCCTCGGCGTCGCAGGCCGTGGCCTGGGCAAAATTGTCGACCCGAGTCTGCCCCGTGAAGAACAGACCGAACATGCCGCCCACACGCTGGGTGATCATGTCGACGCCGGCAGCATCGGCACGCTCCTGCAGCCCATGGCAGAGCGTCTCCACGCGCTGTGCCAGGGCATCGTGGAAGCCGGGCTCGCGCAGTTTGGTCAACAGGGCGATACCGGCGGCCATGGCCAATGGGTTACCCGATAAGGTACCCGCCTGATAGACCGGCCCCAGCGGCGAGATCTGCTCCATGATCTTACGCTTGCCGCCGAAAGCCCCCACCGGCATGCCGCCACCGACGATCTTGCCCAGACAGGTCAGATCGGGCTCGATGCCGTAGTGGGCCTGAGCGCCCCCCATGGCAACGCGAAAACCGGTCATGACCTCGTCAAAGATCAGCACACTGCCGTGCTCGGTGCAAACTTGGCGCAGGCTTTCCAGGAAGCCTGGCTGCGGTGGAATGCAATTCATGTTGCCGGCCACCGGCTCGACGATGATGCAGGCGATCTCGCTGCCGATCTCCTCGAAGCAGGTCTCCACGGCATCGATGTCGTTATAGGAGAGCGTAATGGTGTGTTCGGCCAGGGAAGCGGGCACACCGGGCGAACTCGGTTCGCCATGGGTCAGGGCGCCGGAGCCGGCCTTGACCAGCAGCGAGTCGGAATGGCCGTGGTAGTTGCCCTCGAACTTGACGATCTTGTCGCGTCCGGTATAACCGCGCGCCAGGCGGATCGCCGACATGGTGGCTTCGGTGCCGGAGTTGACCATACGCACCAGTTCGATCGAAGGGATCATCTCGCAGATCAGATCGGCCATGGTGGTTTCGATCGCCGTCGGCGTACCGAAAGAGAGGCCGTGATCGAGACGGCTGCGCACGGCATTCAGTACGTCCGGATCGGCGTGCCCGGTGATCATCGGCCCCCAGGAGCCGACATAGTCGACGTAGCGCTTGCCTTCCACGTCGAACAGGTAGGCTCCCTGGGCCCGCTCCATGAACACCGGCGGCCGATGCAATCCCTTGAAGGCTCGCACGGGAGAGTTGACGCCACCGGGTATATGGCGACAGGCCTGTTCGAAGAGCGATGCGGAAGTGGTCATGTAAGCCTCTTTGCGGTCACGAGAAGGAATCAAACCCGTCACGGGAGCTGCCGGGCTCGCACTGCCCGATCTGTGGATAACTTCTTGGATAACCTTTGGGTGCGAGGTGAAGATACGGTGATCTTCGCTCATTGCAGGGGGTCGGGTCACCCCCAGTATCGGATCGTGTCGGCCACCCGAGTAAAACGATCGCCGCGGCAAGGCCTGAGTATCGCCAGGCTGCCAGGCGTTTGCCAACGCCTGCCAGGTGAAGCGCTGAGCCTGCTCACAGGCGCTACCCAGCGACTCCCCCGCGGCGAGCCGAGTCGCCAAGGCGGCGGCGAGCGTACAACCCGAACCGTGAAAAGCGCCTGGCAGCCGCGGCCAGCGCCAAGAACGGGTTCCTTGGGGTTCATACAACACCAGCTCGACGACATCTTGCGGCACCCCGGATGCCGGATTATCGCTGCCCGTCACCAGTACGGCGCGGCAACCCATTGCCACCAGCCGCTGCGCTCGCGACAGGTCATCCCGATCGTCAGCCTCGGCAAGCCGCTCGAGTTCGAGTCGGTTAGGCGTCAGGATATCCACAAGGGGCAGCAGACGAGAGCGAAAGGCCTCTATCAACGGCGTTGTGGATAACTCTTTGCCACCGCCCGCCTTGAGCACCGGATCTACCACCACTGGAACCCCGGGGTGCGCCTCGATGATGTCCACCACGGCGTCGAGCGTATCGCGGCTGGCGATAAGACCGACCTTGATTGCGCTCAGGGAAAAACCGGCGAGTCGCGCCGCCATCTGGCGGATCAGATCGGCCGGAACCGGCACCACACGATGAACGTTCTGGCAATCCTGGACCGTCAGCGCCGTGGGTACCGTCAGCGGCCAGCCGCCGCCGGCGGTGATCGATTCACCGTCTGCCGTGATGCCTGCGCCCCCGGTAGGGTCGTGTCCGGCCAGTACCAATACGACGGGGGGCTGTCGATGCGCCTGGTTCGACATGGTCAGAATGGCTTGAGCACGGCCAGGATCACGATGACCAGCAAAACGACAACCGGAAGCTCGTTGAACCAGCGGAAGAAAACGTGGCTACGCAGGCAACGTCCAGCGGCGAACTGCTTGAGATAGATCAGGCAGACATGGTGGTAGGCCACCAACAGCAGCACCAGCACCAGCTTGACGTGCATCCAGCCCATGCCGAGCCAGTGGGGCATGAGGTAGAGCAACCAGATGCCGAACACGATCACCGCGATCATCGACGGTGTCATGATGCCGCGATAGAGCTTGCGCTCCATCACGCTGAAGTAGTCGATGGCCTGCTGCTCGCCCCTGTCGCGCGCCATGGCATGGTAGACATACAGCCGCGGCAAGTAGAACAGCGCCGCAAACCAGGTCACCACGGCCACGATATGCAGAGCCTTGATCCACAGATACATGCTTTCTCCTCAGCAGAACGACGACACGGCCATCGCTGACGCTCATTTCAATGAATAGTAACGCTCGATGGCGCCGCGGGTGATGATACCGGAAATTCGCTGCTGCTTGGGCCGCCGGCCCTGCTCCACGAAGAGCGCATCGAGCGCTTGATCGTTGAGCCGTTCGAACGCTTCCGACAGCGTGGCCTGGTGATGAATCGGTGCCATTTCCAGGCGCAGCCCCGGCACCTCGAGCAGATCGATCATGGCATCTTCGGCGTTGAGTTCCAGCGCTTCATTGAGGGTCTCATCGATCAGAGCGCGGGCCAGATCGGCGGCTTTGAGCGCCAGGGTCGGCTTGTCGTCCGTCGAACGCAGGATGAGGATCCACACCGGCTTTGCATCCAGCAGCAAGCGCGCCTGGTCATGGGTAACCATCCGCGGCGTGGTTACGAAGCTTCGTTCCATTACGGCCGGCACCGAAACCCGTGAAAGTGCCTGCATCAGCGGTTGCTGTAGCGGGTGCAGGCCGTGACGGGTCACGCTGATGAAGAAACCTTCACATCGACATAGCTGGCGTGCCGTCAGCCCCGATACCACCACAGCCAGCATCCCCGGCAGAATGATGTTGGGGTTATGAGTCAGTTCCAGCAGAGCCATGAGAGCCGCCAAGGGCGCCTGAAGCACCGCACCCATCATCGCCGCCATGCCCAGCATGGCGTAAAAACCTGGTTCGAAGTCGAGCTGGGGGAACAGCCTGGCCCCAAGCAGTTCGGCCAGCGCTCCGGCCGCTGCCCCGACCACCAGCACCGGCCCGATGATCCCGATAGGAACGCCGCTGGCCACGGTGATCGCGGTGAGCAACAGCTTGGCTACCACCAGCGCCAGCAGCACACCGACGGCCAACTCTCCCATCAGCGCATCGCTCAGGCTGTCATAGCCGATACCCTGCACCTCGGGATACCACCACGCCACTGCGGCCGTTGCGACTGCCACCAACGCCAGGCGCAGCCAGACCGGCAAGCCGCCGATACGTTCGCTCCTCGCCACATGAATGAACAAACCGGCCAACAGACCGATGAACAGCGCCGTGACCACGATCCAGGGCAAGTCCATCAGCGAACCCAGGCTGACGCTCGGCACCTGGAAGGCAGGCTCCGAGCCGTACACCAGCATGGCCACCAGGGCGCCCATGGTGGAAGCCAGAATCACCGGCATGAAGCCGGCGATGGTGTACTCCATCATGACCACTTCCATGGCGAAGATAACACCGGCGATCGGGGTATTGAACGATGCCGAGATGCCGGCAGCCGTGCCACAGGCCACCAGCACGCGCAGGCTATTGTGTGGCAGGCGCAGACGCTGCCCCAGGCCGCTGGCAGCCGCCGCACCGAGATGGATGGCAGGTCCTTCACGCCCGGCGGAAAGGCCACCCAGTACCGTTGCCACCCCCACCCACCACTGATTGAGCCAGTTACGCAGTGGAAAGCGGCCTTGATGATAGGTGAGCCGCTCGATGACGTGTCCGACCCCCATCTTGCGAGCCGCCGGCGGCTGGCGCCAGAGGAAAATGCCGATGACGGTCACCGCGATCAGCGGCAGGCTCGAACGTACGGCCGGCGGCAAGTTCTGAAAAGCTTCATGATCGCCGTCAGGCATGAACAGTACGCCCCCCAACTCGAGCAGCAGACGGAACCCGACCATCACCGCACCTGTCACAAGCCCCGAAACGACGCCGAGAACGCAGAGCTGCGGCAGAGCGTCGACGCTGGCCAGCTTGCGGCGAAAGTCCTCCAGACTGAAAGTGGGTAACGAGAAGCGCGGCACGGCGATTTCCTGTCCAGACGATTCCTTGTGGGGCAGTGCTTGTGGAGCAGTGTTAGCGCAGCTGGGTAGCCACCCTTTCTCTTGTGTATCATATCCGGACAGAGCGGTCCCGTTGCAGCCGCTTCCTGTCAGGCAAACTTCGAAGGAGTCGCATTGTGATCAAGGTCGGAATCGTCGGCGGCACCGGGTATACCGGCGTAGAACTGCTCAGGCTGCTGGCTCAGCACCCCGGGGTGGAAGTCGCGGCGATCACGTCGCGCTCCGAAACCGGTTTGCGCGTATGCGACATGTACCCGAATCTACGCGGTCACTACGACACGCTGGCCTTCAGCGAACCCGACCCCAAGCGCTTGGGGGCATGCGATGCGGTCTTCTTCGCCACCCCGCACGGTGTCGCCCATGCCCTTGCCGGTGAACTGCTCGACCAGGGTACGCGAGTGATCGATCTCTCGGCCGACTTCCGTCTGCGTGATGCGAAGGTATGGGCGGAGTGGTACGGCCAGCCTCACGGTGCTCCGGAACTGCTGGAGGGAGCCGTGTACGGGCTGCCGGAGATGCACCGCGAAAGCATTCGCCAAGCGCGCCTGATCGCCGTGCCCGGCTGCTATCCCACGGCGGTCCAGCTGGGGCTGCTGCCGCTGCTGGAAGCGGGGTTGATCGACGCCGGCCACCTCATTGCCGACTGTAAGTCCGGCGTCACCGGTGCCGGTCGCGGAGCCAAGGTCCCGTCGCTGCTGGCCGAAGCCAGCGAGTCGATGAAAGCCTACGGCGCTGCCGGGCATCGCCATCTTCCCGAGATCAGCCAGGGTCTCGGCGATGCCGCCCAAGGCCCGGTAGGACTGACCTTCGTCCCCCATCTGACACCCATGATCCGCGGCATCCATGCCACACTTTACGGCCGACTGACCGCTGAGCCGGGGGATCTGCAGGCGCTGTTCGAGAAACGTTATGCCAACGAGCCCTTCGTCGATGTGATGCCCGCCGGCAGCCATCCCGAAACGCGTAGCGTCAAGGGCGCCAATGTTTGCCGCCTGGCCGTGCATCGTCCCGGCAATGGCGATACCGTGGTCGTGCTGTCCGTCATCGACAACCTGGTCAAGGGCGCCTCGGGTCAGGCAGTGCAGAACTTGAACCTGATGTTCGGTTTCGACGAGCATGCCGGACTCGCCGCCCCCGCTCTGATGCCCTGAGTCCTCGGTTGCTCGCCTTGTCGAGGTGGCCGCCTGGCCCCTCGGCAATAGTTGACCACGTTACTAGGAATTGAAGATAATCGGCTGTTACCCATTCATTCAGCTCACGGGAGGATACCCATGAGCGGCGCTGAAACTTTCGTACCCACCCCCATGATGCTCAGCGGGACCGCCAGGAAGCGGCTGCTGGCGCTGATCGAGGAGGAGGGCAAGCCCGAACTCAAGCTGCGCGTCTATGTCACGGGCGGCGGCTGTTCGGGCTTTCAGTACGGCTTCGACTTTGCCGACACCGTCGGCGACGACGATACCGTCATCGAGTTCGGCGAGGTTGCCCTGGTGGTCGACGAGCTCTCCTATCAGTATCTGGTAGGTTCCACCGTGGACTACGAAGAGGGGCTTGCCGGCGCTCGATTCCTGGTCCAGAACCCGAATGCAACGACCACCTGTGGCTGTGGAGCCTCATTCATGGTCTAGCATCAGCCAAAACGCTCATCTCACGCTGCTAATCCAAGCCCTGTCGCCTACGACAGGGCTTTTTTTTGCCTGTGGATAAATTTTCGATCTTTTCGTCCACTTCTCGTCTGCAGCCTGCATGGTAGAAGCTTCTCGAGCAATCGCCAGGGGCTGTTCACAGCCACGGTAACAAGCCCGGTAGCCGCCGGTGGACAACCGGTGCAGCGTTCGCGCTGTGCAAAAGTCACTCTTTTATGCACAGGCTCATCACCGTTCGCCCTCAGCTCGTCAGCTCCTTTCCACTACAGAAGTCAACAATGCAAATCCATGATACATAACTTTTTTTATCGCTTATGCACAGTTTTTGTCCACACCAGTAGTAACAACCACAACAGAACTTCTCTCTTTTAATCATTCTGTTTTGTTTAGTACCTGACGAATCCCTGCTCCCTGAGCGGCTCGGGTGTGGAAAACCCTGACGGTTACCCACAGTCGGTTTATACTGCCAGGCTGTTTTTCATCCTTAGGCAATATCTGCGCGCAAGCGCAACGAGGTGATCCTTGGAGTATCCCGACCGCTTTGACGTCATCGTCATCGGCGGCGGCCATGCGGGAACCGAAGCCGCTCTGGCCTCCGCTCGCATGGGCTGTCAGACCCTGCTGTTGACTCACAACATCGAGACCCTGGGGCAGATGTCCTGCAATCCTGCCATTGGCGGGATTGGCAAGAGCCATCTGGTCAAGGAGATCGATGCCCTGGGTGGCGCCATGGGCCTGGCTACCGACCTGGGCGGTATCCAGTTTCGCGTACTCAACGCACGCAAGGGACCGGCGGTGCGAGCCACACGGGCCCAGGCCGACCGCGTACGCTACAAGGCTGCCATTCGCGGCATGTTGGAGAACCAGCTCAACCTGACGATCTTCCAGCAGGCCGCCGGTGACCTGATAGTCAGCGACGACACCGTGCGCGGCGTGGTCACCGAGACCGGTATCCGGTTCATGGCCGAGACGGTGGTGCTGTGCACCGGCACCTTCCTCGGTGGGGTGATTCACATCGGTCTCGACCAGAGCCGCGGTGGCCGTGCCGGCGATCCGCCCTCCAACGCTCTGGCCAGCCGCCTGCGGGAGCTACCGTTCAGGGTCGACCGGTTGAAGACCGGTACACCGCCGCGGCTGGATGCCAAGAGCATCGATTTTGCCCAGCTCGAGGAGCAGCCCGGCGATACGCCGACCCCGGTGATGTCCTTCCTGGGCAACCGCGAGATGCATCCGCGTCAGGTGAGCTGCCATATCGCCCACACCAACGAGCGCACCCACGAGATCATCTTTGCCAACCTCGACCGTTCGCCGATGTATTCCGGCGTGATCGAGGGCGTTGGCCCGCGCTACTGCCCCTCGATAGAGGACAAGGTGCATCGCTTCGCCGACAAGGCGAGCCATCAGGTTTTCATCGAACCCGAAGGGCTCGATACCCACGAGCTCTACCCCAACGGCATTTCCACATCGCTGCCCTTTGACGTGCAGCTGCAGGTGGTGCGTTCGATCAAGGGACTCGAGAACGCCCATATCACCCGGCCCGGCTACGCCATCGAATACGATTTCTTCGATCCGCGCGACCTCAAGCACTCGCTGGAAACCAAGTTCATTCACAATCTGTTCTTTGCCGGGCAGATCAACGGCACCACCGGATACGAGGAAGCCGGTGCCCAGGGTCTGCTTGCAGGTCTCAACGCCGCACGCCGTGCCAAGGGTGTCGAGGCCTGGTGGCCGCGCCGGGACGAGGCCTACCTCGGCGTTCTGGTCGACGACCTGATCACCATGGGCACCAAGGAGCCCTACCGCATGTTCACTTCGCGAGCCGAGTATCGCCTGCTGCTGCGCGAGGACAACGCCGACCTGCGCCTCACCGAGGCCGGCCGCGAGCTGGGCCTGGTGAACGATTCGCGCTGGAGTGTGTTCAGCACCAAGCGCGAGGCGATCGAGCGAGAGAGCGCGCGGCTCAAAGCGAGCTGGGTCCAGCCCGGCAGTGCAGCCGCCGAGGCCATCGAGGCGAAGACCGGCAAGGCGCTCTCACGTGAGTACAGTCTGCTCGACCTGCTCAAGCGTCCGGAACTCGGCTACGCCGATGTGGCCTACCTCAGCGGTGAGCCGGTGGCTGACGAATCGGTGGCCGAGCAGGTCCAGATTCAGGCCAAATATCAGGGCTACATCGATCGTCAGCAGGATGAGATCGACAAGCTCAAGCGACACGAGGCAACCCCGCTTCCGGACGATCTCGATTACGCCCGGGTCGAAGGCCTCTCCCACGAAATTCGCCAGAAGCTCGCCGAGGCACGTCCAGAAACCCTGGCCCAGGCTTCACGGATTTCCGGGGTGACTCCGGCAGCGGTCTCTATCTTGCTGATTCATTTAAAGAAAAGGCGTCTTCTGAGCGATACGCGGGTGGCCAACGGATGAGCGATGGCCTCACGCCCCAGGGGCAAGCACGTCTCGACGAAGGGTTGGCGCTGCTGGACATCGACGTCGATGATGCGCAGCGCGAGCGGCTGCTGCGACTGGTTGGGCTGTTGCACAAGTGGAATCGCGCCTATAACCTCACCGCGATACGCTCACCGGATGAGATGGTGGCCAGGCATTTGCTCGACAGTGCTGCCGTACTGCCTTTCGTTGGCCAGGCACCGCTGCTCGATGTCGGTGCCGGCCCCGGGCTGCCGGGGCTGGTGTTGGCGATCCTCGCACCACGGCTCGAGGTCACGCTGCTCGACAGCAATGGCAAGAAGGTGCGTTTCCAGCGCCAGGCGGTGATGGAGCTGGGTCTCGAGAACGTCACGCCGGTACAGGCGAGGGTCGAGGACTTCACCTCCCCCGCGGAAGGTTACTTCCAGATCGTCTCGCGGGCCTTCGCCAGTCTGTCGGATTTCGTGCATCTGACCGAGCACCTGCTGGCGCAGGATGGACGCTGGCTGGCCATGAAGGGGCCGGCTGCCGATGAGGAACTGGCAGCGCTGGATGCCGACGTGACCATCCGCGAACGCCATACGCTCAGGGTGCCGTTCACCACGGGGGGGCGTCAGCTGTTGATCGTCGAGCGAACCGATTCCAACCCAGGCCGCCGTTGAAGCGAGCCGTCGACGCAAGGAAGTCGCCCGTGAGCCAAATCATCGCCTTGACCAACCAGAAGGGCGGCGTGGGTAAGACCACCACCGCCGTCAACCTGGCCGCCAGCCTGGCGGCGCTGGATCGTCGCGTGCTGCTGGTCGATCTCGATCCCCAAGGCCATGCCACCATGGGCAGCGGTATCGACAAGCACACCCTGGAAGGCAGCGTGCTCGATCTTCTGCTGGGCGAAAAGAGTGCTCTCGAGGTGATGCTCGACTGTCCTGCTGCCGGCTACTCGCTACTGCCGGGCAACGGTGATCTTACCGCTGCCGAAGTGGAGTTGCTCGATCGGGCGGAGGGGCGTGAGCGCAGCCTGACCGAGGCCCTGGCCAGCGTCGCTGACGAATACGACGTGGTGCTCATCGACTGCCCGCCTTCGCTCAACATGCTCACCGTGAACGCCCTGACGGCCGCCAATGGCGTGCTGATCCCTTTGCAGTGCGAATTCTATGCCCTCGAGGGGCTCTCGGCGCTTCTCGATACCGTGGAACAGATCAAGGACAGCGTGAATCCTGACCTGGCGATCTACGGTATCCTGCGCACCATGTTCGATGGCCGCAACAGCCTGACCCGGGACGTTTCCAAGCAGCTGCGCGACTATTTCGGTGAAACGCTGCTCAAGACCACGATTCCGCGCAATGTGCGAGTCGCCGAGGCCCCGAGCCACGGCCTACCCGTGACTAAGTACGCGCGCTTCTCGCGCGGCAGCCAGGCCCACCGGGTGCTGGCCAAGGAACTGATTCGTCGCCTGTCGCTGTAAGGCGGCGGGTGTTACCGTCTGTCGTGACCCGCTCGTGATGAGGGAATGCTGATGACGCGAAAACGCGCCCTGGGCCGTGGCCTGGATGCCCTGATCGGTGCCGGCGCTCGCCGCCGCGACAATCTCGAGCTTCCCGAAGGGGAAGCCGCGGATGGCGAGCCCGCCGAAGCTGCCCCCGTTGCCGCCGAGGAGCGACTCGAACGCCTGCCGCTGGGCCAGCTTTGTCGCGGCAAGTATCAGCCCCGGCGCGACATTCAGCCCGAGGCGCTGGAGGAGCTGGCCGACTCGATTCGCGCCCAGGGCGTGATGCAGCCCATCGTGGTCAGACCCATCGGCGAGTCCCGCTACGAAATCATTGCCGGTGAACGTCGCTGGCGTGCCGCCCAGCTGGCCGAGCTCGACACCATCCCGGCGGTGATTCGGGACGTCACCGACGAAGTCGCTCTGGCCCTGGCGCTGATCGAGAACATTCAGCGCGAGAATCTCAATCCCATGGAGGAGGCGCTGGCCCTCAAGCGCTTGCTCGAAGAGTTCGAACTCACGCAGCAACAGGTCGCCGATGCGGTGGGCAAGTCTCGTGCGCAGGTCGCCAACCTGTTGCGGCTGATGGCGCTGGACCCCGAAGTGCAGACTCTGCTCGAGCGCGGCGACCTGGACATGGGGCATGCCCGTGCCCTGCTCGCCCTGTCAGGCGCCAAGCAGCGTCGTGCAGCTCACGAAGTGGTCGACAAGGACCTTACCGTGCGCGACACCGAAGCGCTGGTGAAACGCCTGACCCAGGGGGACACGAAGAAAGTGGCGGCAGCGCCCGCCAGCCCCGATGTGGCGCGGCTCGAGACCCGTCTCGGCGAGCTGCTCGGCGCATCGGTCAGGATCCAGCACGGCCGTGGCGGCAAAGGGAGGGTCACCATTCGCTATTCGAGCCTGGATGAGCTGGATGGCATTCTGGAGCACATTCGTTGAGCCCTCGCCAATGTTGCGAAAATGTCGACAATGGCTTTCACCTTTGGTCGCATAGCGGCGTCATTCGGAGCTAAAAGCGCCTTGTCCGGTTGAAGGGCCAAGGGCGCTTCCCTATAATCCGCCGTTGTTTGCCTGAGTGTCATGCTCGGCCAAGCCGGCACCCAGACCCTGCTTCGGCAGGGCAGGAAATGTCGACAGGATGCACAGACACGCTGCCATGAGGCGCCGGCGCCCGGATTTCACCCGCCTGTTCCTGGCTCAGGGCTTCGCCACCCTCGCCGTAGCGCTGCTGGCCGGCCTGCGACATGGTCATGAAGGGGTGCTTTCTGCCCTGATGGGAGGCTTGGTCAGCTTGCTGCCTACGCTCTACTTCGTCTGGCGCGGAATGCGCGTCAGGGATGGGCGGCGACCGCGGGTCAGCGTGATGAACCTCTATCAGGCAGCGATGGGAAAGTTTGGTTTGACGGTGGCACTGTTCGTGATCGTGTTCATCGTAGCGCCCCCCTCAAACCCGGCTTTTTTCTTTGTCGCATATGTGGCGGCGCAGTTCATGCACTGGCTGACACCCTGGCTACTGCGTGACCGACCGACCCAACGAACCTGAGGTAGCAGCGTATGGCAGCAGCAGATAATGAAATATCCGCCATCTATTACATACAGCACCACCTTCAGAACCTGACGTTCGGCAATCATCCTGAACTCGGCTGGAAGATCGCCAGCACTTCCACCGAGGCGGCGGAGATGGGTTTCTGGGCGATTCACCTCGATACCATGGGTTGGTCGATCGCCATGGGAGCGCTGTTTCTGGGTCTGTTCCGCAAGGCCGGTCAGATGGCCACTACCGGCGTCCCCGGTGGGTTGCAGAACGCCGTCGAGATGGTCATCGAGTTCATCGAGAACCTGACCCGCTCTACCTTTCACGGCAAGAATCCCAACATCGCGCCGATAGCGCTGACGCTGTTCATGTGGATTCTGCTGATGAATACGCTGAAGATCCTGCCGGTCGACTACTTCCCGGAGCTCTTCGCACGGCTCGGCGTCGAGTACATGAAGATCGTACCGACCACCGACGTCAATGCCACCCTGGGCATGGCGCTGGGCGTGTTCTGCCTGATTGTCTACTACAGTTGCAAGGTCAAGGGTGTCAGCGGCTTTGCCAAGGAGCTCTCGCTCACGCCGTTCAACCACTGGCTGCTGATCCCGTTCAACCTGATCCTCGAAATCGTCGGCCTGATCGTCAAGCCCATCAGTCTCGCTCTGCGACTGTTCGGCAACATGTTCGCCGGCGAGGTGATCTTCATCCTGATCGCACTGCTGCCGTTCTGGGCGATCTGGATCCTGGATGTGCCCTGGGCCATTTTCCACATCCTGGTGGTGTCGCTGCAGGCCTTCATCTTCACGACGCTGTCCATCGTGTATCTGAGCGCCGCGCACGAACACCACTGAACCAAGCAACCTTTGCAAACGCAGTAAGTTGAAACCTGACCTCAACATCAAACTAGGAGCAACACCATGGAAATCGTCTACCTTGCCGCCGCCATCATCATCAGCGTCAGCGCCCTGGCTACCGGCATTGGCTTCGCCATGCTGGGCGGCAAGCTGCTCGAGTCCACTGCTCGTCAGCCTGAGCTCGGCGACCAGCTGCAGACTCGTACCTTCATCATGGCCGGTCTGCTCGACGCCGTACCGATGATCGGCGTTGGTATCGCGATGTACCTGATTTTCGTCGTTGCCGGTTAATGACAGCACCGAGCGCTGAGGCGCTCGGTTCGCTTCTATCCGGTCGCCACGAACCCGTCAGAGGTACATACCCGTGAATATCAACATGACGCTTATCGGGCAGACGATCGCCTTCGCGATCTTTGTCTGGTTCTGCATCAAGTACGTGTGGCCGCCGATCAGCTCCGCGCTCCACGAGCGCCAGAAGAAGATCGCCGATGGCCTCGACGCGGCCAGCCGGGCATCCCGCGACCTCGAGCTTGCTCAGGAGCAGGCCGCCCAGACGCTGCGTGAAAGCAAGGAGCAGGCTTCACAGATCCTCGAGCAGGCCAACAAGCGCTCCAGCCAGATGATCGAGGAAGCGCGTGAACAGGCCCGTGCCGAAGGCGAACGTCTGGTGGCCAGTGCCCGTGCCGAGATCGATCAGGAAATCAACCGCGCCAAGGAAGAGCTTCGCGCCCAGGTGGCAACACTTGCCATCGTCGGTGCCGAGCGTGTTCTGGAAGCCTCCGTCGACGAGAAGGCACACCGCGAGCTGCTCGACAAGCTTGCTGCCGAACTGTGAAGGAGGTGACCCATGGCGGAAACGTCTACCGTCGCACGACCCTACGCCAAGGCGGCATTCGAGTATGCGCGTGACCACAAGGCGCTGGAAGCCTGGTCCGACATGCTGGTCAAGCTTGGCCAAGTCGTAGCGGAGCGTGATGCTCAGAAACTGTTCGCGAGTCCTAAGTTGACCGAAGACCGTAAGGTCGAGCTGGTCATCGAACTGGCCGAAGTCAAGGTCGACGATGCAGGTCGTCGTTTCCTGGAAACCCTCGCCGATAAAGGGCGACTCACGGCCCTGAGCGCTATCGCCGAGCAGTTCGAACGTCTACGCGCCGAGCATGACAAGCGAGTCGACGTCACCGTCGTCACGGCTTACGTGCTCGACGACAAGCAGCAGGACAAGCTCGCAGGCGCGCTCAAGAAGCGGCTGAATCGCGAAATCTCCATTACCACTCAGGTGGATCCGAAGCTTATCGGAGGCGTCATCCTGCGCGCCGGCGACACCGTCATCGACGGGTCGGTGCGCGGTCGACTGAATCGCCTCTCCGAAGCCCTTTCCGCCTGAGTCTGAGGGACATGGCATGCAGCAACTGAATCCTTCCGAGATCAGCGACATCATCAAGCAGCGTATCGAAAAGCTGGATGTCGCATCCGAAGCCCGTAATCAGGGCACCATCGTCAGCGTCTCCGACGGCATCGTGAAGATTCACGGCCTCGAAGATGCGATGTTCGGTGAAATGATCGAATTCCCCGGCAACATCTTCGGCATGGTGCTCAACCTGGAGCGCGACTCCGTGGGCGCCGTGGTACTGGGTGACTTCCTGCAGCTGGAAGAGGGCATGACCGCCAGTTGTACCGGTCGTATCCTCGAGGTGCCGGTGGGTCCCGAACTGATCGGTCGCGTGGTCGATCCGCTGGGTACCCCCATCGACGGCAAGGGCGACATCGACGCCAAGCTGACCGACGCGGTGGAAAAGGTCGCCCCGGGCGTCATCACTCGCCAGTCGGTAGACGAGCCGATCCAGACCGGTCTCAAGTCGATCGACGCCATGGTGCCGATCGGCCGCGGTCAGCGTGAGTTGATCATCGGCGACCGTCAGATCGGTAAGTCGGCCATCGCCATCGATGCCATCATCAACCAGAAGGGCAAGGGCGTCACCTGTATCTACGTGGCCATCGGTCAGAAGCAGTCGACCATCGCCAACGTGGTACGCAAGCTCGAAGAGCACGGCGCCATGGAACACACCATCGTGGTTGCCGCCGGTGCCGCCGACCCGGCCCCGATGCAGTTCCTGGCACCCTACGCGGGCTGCACCATGGGCGAGTACTTCCGCGACCGTGGCCAGGACGCTCTGATCGTCTATGACGATCTGACCAAGCAGGCCTGGGCCTACCGTCAGGTATCCCTGCTGCTGCGTCGTCCGCCGGGCCGCGAAGCCTACCCGGGTGACGTCTTCTATCTCCACTCGCGTCTGCTCGAGCGTGCCGCTCGCGTCAATGTCGAGTACGTCGAGAAGTTCACCAACGGTGAAGTGACCGGCAAGACCGGCTCGCTGACCGCACTGCCGATCATCGAGACCCAGGGTGGCGACGTTTCGGCGTTCGTACCCACCAACGTGATCTCCATCACCGACGGTCAGATCTTCCTCGAGACCGACCTGTTCAACGCAGGTGTCCGTCCGGCCATCAACGCCGGTCTGTCGGTATCGCGGGTGGGTGGTTCGGCCCAGACCAAGATCATCAAGAAGCTGGGTGGCGGTGTGCGTCTGGCTCTCGCCCAGTATCGCGAGCTGGCGGCGTTCTCGCAGTTTGCCTCGGATCTTGATGAAGCGACCCGCAAGCAGCTCGAACACGGTCAGCGTGTCACCGAGCTGATGAAGCAGAAGCAGTATTCGCCGCTGTCCGTGGCCGAGATGGGGGTAACCCTGTACGCCGCCAACGAAGGCTTCCTGGATGATGTCGAGGTCAACAAGGTGCTGGATTTCGAGCGTGCCCTGCACGACTACATGAAGTCCGAACATGCCGAGCTGCTCGATAAGATCAACCAGACCGGCGACTACAGTAAAGAGATCCAGGACGGTTTGAAGTCGGGTCTCGAGAAGTTCAAGGCCACTCAGAGCTGGTAATTCCGCCGGCCCACCCTGCGGGTGGGCCCTGGACATCTTCTGAGGGGCAAGAACGAGGTAGATCGCTATGGCAGCTGCAAAAGAGATACGCACCCAGATCGGGAGCATCAAGAATACGCAGAAGATCACCAGCGCCATGGAAATGGTGGCTGCATCGAAGATGCGTAAGGCACAAGATCTGATGAGGGCCAGTCAGCCCTACGCTCGTCAGATCCGCAATGTCGTGAGCCATATCGCCGACGCCAACCCCGAGTATCGTCATGAGTACATGATCGAGCGTGACGTGAAGCGGGTCGGTTATATCGTGGTCTCTACGGACCGCGGCCTGTGTGGCGGCCTGAACGTCAACCTGTTCAAGGCCGTACTCAGGGATGCCAAGGCATGGCGTGACAAGGGCGCAGAGCTAGATTTCTGTGCTCTGGGTAGCAAGGCCAGCGGCTTCTTCCGCAGCTACGGGGGCAACCTGGTGGCGGCGAAGAGCGGACTGGGCGAGTCGCCCGAGGTTGAAGATCTGATTGGTAGCGTCAAGGTCATGCTCGATGCATATGACGAGGGGCGCCTGGATCGACTGTTCGTGGTGTACAACGAGTTCGTCAACACCATGACGCAGAAACCGGTCGTCAGGCAGATATTGCCTCTGTCTCCCGATATGGGAGCGGATATGCACGATGAAGACAATAAGCGTCCCGGTAGCTGGGACTACCTGTATGAGCCGGATGCCAAGGCGCTGCTCGATAGTCTGCTGGTTCGTTTTATCGAATCGCAGGTCTATCAGTCGGTGGTCGAGAATGGCGCCTGCGAACAGGCGGCGCGGATGATCGCCATGAAGAGCGCCACTGACAACGCCGGCGGTCTGATCGACGACCTGGAGATGGTGTACAACAAGGCCCGCCAGGCCGCCATCACCCAGGAAATCTCTGAGATCGTCGGTGGCGCCGCCGCCGTATAGCGCCAGGGGAGGGATTTCCTTCCCGGCATGCAGGTTTCATTTTCAGGTATTTGAGAGGAACCAAGATGAGCGGACGTATCGTACAAATCATCGGTGCGGTGATTGACGTAGAGTTTCCGCGGGACGATGTTCCCAAGGTCTACGACGCGCTGAAGGACTCTACTGTCGATACCGTGCTCGAAACCCAGCAGCAGCTGGGCGACGGCGTGGTGCGCACCATCGCCATGGGCTCCACCGAGGGTCTCAAGCGTGGCATGGAAGTTGCCAACACCGGTGCCGCCATCTCCGTGCCCGTGGGCAAGGAGACGCTGGGTCGCATCATGAACGTGCTCGGCGAGCCGATCGACGAGGCCGGTGACATCGGTGAGCAGGAGCGCATGCCGATCCACCGCAAGCCCCCGACCTATGCCGAGCAGGCGGCTTCCAACGAGCTGCTCGAGACCGGCATCAAGGTCATCGACCTGGTCTGCCCGTTCGCCAAGGGCGGCAAGGTCGGCCTGTTCGGCGGCGCCGGCGTGGGCAAGACGGTCAACATGATGGAGCTGATCCGCAACATCGCCACCGAGCACAGCGGCTACTCCGTGTTCGCCGGCGTGGGTGAGCGGACCCGTGAGGGTAACGACTTCTATCACGAAATGACCGAATCCAACGTTATCGACAAGGTATCGCTGGTTTACGGTCAGATGAACGAGCCGCCGGGCAACCGTCTGCGCGTGGCCCTGACCGGTCTGACCATTGCCGAGAAGTTCCGCGATGAAGGTCGTGACGTACTGTTGTTCGTCGACAACATCTACCGTTACACCCTGGCCGGTACCGAGGTATCCGCACTGCTGGGCCGTATGCCCTCTGCGGTAGGTTACCAGCCGACCCTGGCCGAGGAGATGGGCGTTCTGCAGGAGCGCATCACCTCTACCAAGACCGGCTCGATCACCTCCGTGCAGGCCGTCTACGTGCCCGCGGATGACTTGACCGACCCGTCGCCGGCTACCACCTTCTCGCACCTGGACGCCACCGTGGTACTGGCGCGTTCGATCGCCGAACTGGGTATCTATCCGGCCATCGATCCGCTGGACTCCACCTCGCGTCAGCTCGATCCGCTGGTTGTCGGTGAAGAGCACTACAACACCGCTCGCGGTGTGCAGAACGTGTTGCAGCGCTACAAGGAGCTCAAGGATATCATCGCGATTCTGGGCATGGACGAGCTATCCGACGAGGACAAGCTGGCCGTGTCGCGGGCGCGTAAGATCCAGCGCTTCCTGTCGCAGCCGTTCTTCGTAGCCGAGGTTTTCACCGGCGCTCCCGGTAAGTATGTATCGCTGAAGGACACCATTAGTGGTTTCCAGGGCATCCTCAGCGGTGAATACGACAATTTGCCGGAGCAGGCCTTCTACATGGTGGGCAGCATTGACGAGGCCGTCGAAAAAGCCAACCAGATGAAGTAAGGCCGTCCACCAGGGGGACTTCGCTATGGCGAACAGCTTCAAGTGCGAAATCGTCAGCGCCGAAGAGGCGATCTTCTCGGGTGAAATCGAGCAGCTCGTCGCTTCCGGCCTCATGGGCGACCTGGGTATCCTGCCCGGGCACGCTCCGCTGCTGACCGAGCTTCAGCCAGGTCCGATCCGCGTCATTCGGGAAGGCGGTACGGAAGAGAACTTCTACGTCTCCGGCGGCTTCCTGGAAGTACAGCCCGACGTGGTGACCGTACTGGCTGACGCGGCCTCCCGTGCCGGTGACCTCGACGAGGCCGCCGCCGAGGAAGCGCGGCAACATGCGCTGAAGGCGTTCAACGAAAAGTCGTCGGAGCTGGATTACACCCGCGCCGCCGCCGAACTCGCTGAAGCCGTGGCCCAGCTGCGTACCATTCAGCAGCTGCGCAAGAAGGCCGGAAAGGGCTAGATCGCTCCTGCTTCGGTAGCAAGCGCGAAAGCCCCTCGAACACTGTTCGAGGGGCTTTTTCGTCTCTGTTATCATGAGGGCACTGGTACCGCGAGTAGCCGATCCATACTCATGCCGTTACACCTTGGCCGCGCCAACTGTGTGAAGGTTTCAGGAGATTGCCATGGCGTTGAGCGAACAGCTGCAGGAACACAAGGAAACCCTCCTTCTCGCCATCGAGAAGGATGATCGTGAACTGCTCGACCAGTGGCTTCCGGAACTGCGTGCAGCAGATTTTTCCGAAATTCTGGAAGAGATGGCCGAGGACGATGGCGACCTGCCGACGGTTTTGAAGCTTCTCGACTGCTTGCCGTTGGAACGTCGCGCCAATGTCCTGGGCTATCTCACCGGCGAGGTTCAGGTCGATATAGCCGAAGCCATGTCCGACGAGCTTCTGCTCTCGGTACTTGAGGAGATGGGATCGGACGAACGTGCCGACCTGTTCAATCTGCTTGGCGAGGATCGCAAGGAAGTGCTGCTGCGGCGCATGGCTCGCCAGGAGCGGGAAGACCTCAAACGGTTGGCGAGTTATGAGGAAGGTACCGCGGGTTCGATCATGACATCGGACTACGTGGCGATCCCCAGCGGCATGACCGTCTCTCAGGCAATGATGCGAGTGCGCCAGACCGCGCCGGACGCCGAGACCGTCTATCAGCTTTACATCATAGACCGGGACGGCAAACTGGCGGGCACCCTGTCATTGCGACAGCTGATGGTGGCGCGGCCGGGTGCCCAGGTCGATGACCTGATGATCAAGGACGTGATCAGTGTGCCGGTGGACGAAGCTCAGGAGGAAGTGGCTCGTCTGGTGGCCCGTTACGACATGTTGGCCGTGCCTGTCATCGATCATGACGAACGGTTGGTGGGAATCGTTACCCACGATGATGCCATGGACGTGGCCGAAGAGGAGGCCACCGAGGATTTCCACAAAGGGATGTCCATCGGGCAGCTCGAGGATGGCGTCAGTCGCGTGCCGATCTGGAGCCTTTATCGTAAACGGGTGACCTGGCTGGTGCTGCTGGTATTCGCCAACCTCTTTTCCGGTGCCGGTATTGCCTATTTCGAGGACACCATTGCCGCTCAGGTAGCGC
>NZ_JBYCKL010000047.1:0-6769 GCF_057473365.1 Halomonas sp. TH-94 | reverse complement strand
CGCGAACCCCCCCCCTCCCCCGCGGCCAACCCCCCCGCCCGCCCGCCCCACCCCCCAGCGCCCGCGCCCGGCCAATTTCGAGCGCGCCGCAGCGCTCGATCACGCCTCCCCAGCGCGCCGGTGACGCAGCTCACCGTTGAGCGCCTTGATAATGGTGTAACACATCAGCAGCATCACGATGGAGAAAGGTATCGCCGTCGCCGTCACCCCGGCCTGGAGGGCCGCGAGGCCGCCACCTAGCAGCAGCACGATGGCAATCAAACCCTCCACCACGGCCCAGAACATACGCTGAGGCCTGGGCGCATCGATCTTGCCGCCGGCGGTAATGGTATCGATCACCAGCGAGCCGGAATCCGACGAAGTGACGAAGAAGATCAACGCCAGGGCGATACCGATGGTCGACATCAGACCTGTCAGCGGCAGTTCGTTGAGCATGCCGAACAGCGACAGCTCGGGCCGGTAGTTGTCGATCACGTACTCCCTGACCAGGCTGGTATCGGGTGCGGCATAGAGCTGATCGAGAGCGACGCTGCCGAAGACTCCCATCCAGATGAAGATGAACAGGCTGGGGATCAGCAGAACGCAGGTCACGAATTCGCGCACCGTGCGCCCCCGCGACACCCGCGCGATGAACATGCCCACGAACGGTGCCCAGCTGATCCACCAGGCCCAGTAGAAGATCGTCCAATCCTGACGATAGGCATCGTCGTCACGACCGAAGGGAGCCGATAGCGGAACGAATTCGGTCACGTAGGTCACCAGCCCCATCCAGAAGCCGCTCAAGGCCACCAGCGTCGGCCCGGCCAGCAGCACGAAGAAGAAGAAGAGCACGGCCATGCACATGTTGAACTCGGAGAGCTTCTTCACCCCGCCCTCGAGACCGCGCCATACCGAGACCAGCGCCACCGCTGTCACCAGCAGGATGATGATCACCTGAGCGGTAGCGCTGACTTCCAGGCCGAAGACGAAATTCATCCCCGCATTGGCCTGCTGCGCGCCGAGCCCGAGCGAGGTGGCCAAGCCGAACAACGTGGAAAACACCGCCAGGATGTCGATCACGTGCCCCCACCAGCCCCATACCCGCTCACCCAGGATGGGAAAGAATGCCGAGCGGATCGAGAATGGCAGCCCCTTGTTGTAGGTGAAGATCGCCAGGGCCAGCGCCATCACCACATACACGGCCCAGCCGTGGATACCCCAATGCAGGTAAGTGCCGGCCAAACCCAGGGCCGTCGCTTCGGGAACGGCCGCCAGGTCGAGCTCGCCGTCGGCCCCGAACGGCGACGCAACGCCCAGCGGCAGCGAAACGTTGGCATGGTAGACCGGCTCCAGCACGCCGAAGAACAGCAGCCCAATGCCGATGCCGGCGGCGAACAGCATGGCAAACCATGAGAGGTAGCCGTAATCCGGCCGCGCATCGGGACCACCCAGGCGCACCGAGCCGTAGGGCAACACGATGAGAGCGATACAAAACAGGATGAAGAAATCCACGACCAGCATGAAGTACCAATCGAGGGTGCCGGTGGCGAATGCGACGATGGCTTGGAACATGTTCCCCGCCCGCTCCGGAAACAGCAGGGTGAGAACGATGAACACCACCGACGCCAGTGCCGAGACGACGAAGACCCGGTTGTGGATGTCGAAGCCGATGGGGCCCAGCTGGCCTTCGATGTTGTCCTGGCCAACCGTATAGTCCGTCTGCATGTCGCTCGACAGGGGAGGCGAATCCGGGTCGTTCGGGTTATTCATCACGGAACGTATCCTTTATTTTGGAAAAATGATGCCTCGTCATCGTATGTAACATACGGGCCTGACTCTCCATTCGCCATGTACTACCGTTCAGCATGGCAGGCGCGCAAGGTTTCTGATGGAAATGCAGCGGCCATCTATACTGACATCGCCAATGCCATGACACGGTGCGACGACGCCCTGCGTAACGCCCAAATGGCAAACCAGACGAACACAACAACATTCGGCCGGCCCCAGGGTGGAGTCGCTAGGGTCTAGCCCAACGGGAGAAAGCACCATGTTCAGGAAACTCTTTGCCGCACTGGTACTGATGGCTTTCATGGCACCTGCCTGGGCACACATGTGCCCGGCGCTGATGTCCGATATCGACCAGGCGCTGGAGGATGATGAAAAGGTTGCCCAGCTCAGCGAAGACGAGCTTGCGCGAGTACGTGACTTGCGCGAACAGGGCGAGCAGTACCACAACGACGGCGATCACGACCAATCCGAGGAAGCGCTGAACGAAGCCAAGGAGATTCTCGGCGTCTGACCGACCATGCCGGGCACGGGTCAGCTGCGCCCGGTTTCGACACCCATGAACAACCGAGCCCCACCGGTGTGGGGCTCGGTTGTTCATGGGTAATGCCTAGACGCGCAGCTCACTCTCCCGGCCCAGGACAGCGCATCAAGGTGACTTCGTGGTCCTCGCGATCCAGGTAGGTCAGCGTCATCACCTCATCCTCCTCCTCGAGGGACATACGAAGCCGTTCGTCATTCGCTATATTGTCGCCTGGGCAGTCGAGCTGAGCCTCCCAAGCGTTACTCCCTTCTTCCGTCACCTCCATCTCGCAGGAGACCTCTGTCCCTTCGAAACGCGATGGGCCAATGGTGATGGCACGGTCCTCTTCACCGTCGCGCCCGCACAGCGCCGGCTCTGTGGCCCAGCGCCCAGCATAGGCAACCGCATCTTCGAGCGAGGGATCGTCCTGAGCCTGTGCCTCGTTGCCACAACCGGCCAGTCCCAATGCGGCACACAGTGCCACCCATCCGTAGTGTCGTAGTTCCATGGTTTCACCTCGACGCTAACGTTGTGTGTGTCAGTACTCGCATCCCTTAGGGTAGACCAACCGAGGCGAGTGCCAGCCGAGGTGCGGCAAGCGGCAACACGGTTAGCCTACTCATGATTTGCACCGCAGGGACAGCTCTATATCATGATGCCTTCCGCTTGCTCCGGGACATCGGGGCCGGCTCCCTGTTCGAGAGACTGCCATGCCGCTGCTCTATTTTCTGGCCCCGCTGGGCGCCGTGCTGATCTGGTCGGGCAACATGACCATCAACCAGCTTACCGTGGGCGCCATCGCGCCCAGCAGCATCGCCTTTCTGCGCTGGCTATTGGCACTGGTCCTGCTCACCCCCTTCCTGCTGCCGGCCGCCTGGCAGCACCGCCATACCATTCGCCGGCAGTGGGCCAAGCTCGCCATGCTGGGTCTGCTGGGCATGGGGCTTTGGCAAGGGCTCGCTTATGTCGCCGCCGAGACTACCTCGGCCACCAACATGGGCATACTCGCCGCCATGGTGCCTCTTCTCACGGTGCTGCTCAGCGCGCTGATCCTGCGCGAGGCCCCGAGCCTCGGCGGTACCCTGGGGGGGTTGCTTGCCCTGTTCGGCGTCATGGTGCTGCTCGGGCGTGGCGACCCGCTCTCACTGCTTCAGCTCGAGGTGGCCCTGGGCGACTTGCTGATGGTCATCGCCGCCACCTGTTACGCGTTATACGGCGTGATGCTCAAGCGCTGGCCCCTGGACCTGCCCCCCTGGGTGCTGTTGTACGCTCAGGTGGTCTTCGCCGTGCTGTTCCTGCTGCCCCCCTACCTGATGGGGCCGATGACGCCGGTGGATAGCCAGAACGTCTGGTTGATCCTTTACGCCGGTATTCCGGCCTCCATCATCACGACTTATCTGTGGATGCGGGCAATCCGGCAGATCGGCGCCAGCCAGGCCAGCATCTTCATCAATCTGATGCCACTGTTCAGCGCGCTGATCGCCATGGCCTTTCTCGGTGAGAACATCGCTGCGTTCCACCTGGTCGGTGGCGTGCTGGTGCTGGCCGGCGTGCTCATGGCACAAACCCTGACCCAACCTCTCATACGCAGAGCCACGCGCAGCTTATGACACTCGACACCACAGGACTCAATCGGGAAAGAAACTTCTTCACGGCCGGACAGTCGCTGTGGCTGTTCGGCTACGGCTCGCTGATATGGAAGGCCGAGTTTGCCTTCCATGAACGTCGTCCTGCGCATATCGAAGGGTGGGCTCGACGTTTCTGGCAGGGTTCTCACGACCACCGCGGCACCCCCGGAGCGCCAGGCCGGGTGGCCACCTTGGTCGAGTCACCCGGCTCGATCTGCCACGGCATGGCCTATCGCATCGATGCCGATGTACTCGGCCCGCTGGACGTACGCGAAAAGAATGGCTATCTACGCGAGCAAGTGACGCTGCATTTCGCTGACGGCGACCGTGCCGAAGGGCTCATTTATCTCGCTGCTGAAGACAATGCCGCCTTTCTCGGCGAAGCCCCGCTAGACGAGATTGCCTACCAGATCGCCGCCGCACACGGTCCCAGCGGCCCCAACCGCGATTATCTGCTGAATCTCGCCACGGCACTGGAAGATCTCGGTGCCCAGGACTATCACGTCTTCGAACTGGCGAAGCGGGTCGGGAACATCCGTGGGGAGAAGAGGAAAAGGTAAAGTCAGTTCAAGCTTGGCCGATAACCCTTTCAGAGCACCAAGCCTATAAATTGGTGCCATCACGTGAGGGACCGGCTGTGAAAGAAACCTTGCTGAAAGCCGTTGAGTCGGACCTGAGCCGACCTTGGTATCGGCTGCGTTTCAGTCCCGAGGTAGAAGCACGCTTCGAGGCGGATACCGCCGCTCGACGCAGTCGACACTTGCTGATCGCCGGCATCGTGGCGCTGGTCATTTACGACCTGTACATCTTCAACGACTACGTCATTCGTCCCGAGTCACTCCATTTCTCCGCCTGGGTCCGCTTCGGCCTGATGACTCCCTTGGGAATCGCAGCTCTCTACAGCGTACACCGCGGCCTGTCGCCGGTCATGCGGGAAGCGACGATGTCAGCCACGTTGATCCTGGCCATGCTGTGTTCCAACCTGATCTTCTTTGCCTCCAAGGCCCCCTATTCCTTTCTCGATACCTTCTCGTTCGGTTTGATCCTGGTGGCGGGCAATATCCTCTTCTCGTTACGGTTCGGCTTCGCCATCGTATCGTCGCTGCTCTGTGGCATCATCATGACGGGCTTCGTGGCGGCCTATGGCTACATGGACAGTGCCGTAAAGATCAACACCATGGTTGTCTTTTCCTCGAGCGCCATTTTCACACTGGTAGCCAACTTCCGCCTGGAAGCCAGCGAGCGATTTTCCTATCTACTGCTGCTGAGCGAGCAGCTCAGGGCGAGCGAAGCGCTGCACGACAATCAGACCCTGACCAGAATCTCGATGACCGATGCCTTGACCGGCGTGGCCAACCGTCGTCACTTCGACAACATGCTGATCCAGCGCTGGGAGGAGGCAAGCAATGAGCGCACCATGCTGGGCATGCTGGTCATCGACATAGACTGCTTCAAGAACTACAACGACCGTTACGGGCACTTGCAGGGGGATGCCTGCCTGCGTCAGGTCGCGGTGGAAATACAGCGCCATGTGCGCCAGGAGGGCGATCTCGTGGTGCGCTATGGTGGTGAGGAGTTCGTCGTACTGCTGCCGAATGCTTCAACCACCTCGGCCTACCAGGCCACCGAGCGTATCCGCCGCGGCATCGAGGCACTTGCCATACCCAACGAAGGCGTCAAGCATTCGCCCGTGGTCACCGTGAGTATCGGCACTGCCGTGGTCCGACCTACCTCGAGCATGACTCCCTCTTCCCTACTCCTGCGTGCCGATGAGGCGCTCTACCAGGCCAAGCGCGAGGGGCGCAACCGCAGCGTGCTGGCGCAACTGCAGGACGGCCCGCTACCAGCTTGAAGACTCGCAGGAACATGACGGTACCGCTACGACTGAGCGAGTGCCAAATGGCGAGCCCAGGGGGCGGCACTACAGCACATACATGCGCAACGGCATCCAGATGCCCATGCCGACCATGATCAGATTCTCGGTCAGCGAGACGAAGCCCAGCGGTACCTTGCTGTCGCCACCGACACAGGCGCACTTGAGCTCACGCTTGTCGATATAGACCGCCTTGAACACCGAGACGGCACCCACCGTGCCGCTGAACAACGCTACGGGAGCGGCCAGCCAGACCAAGACCCCCGCCAGCATCAGGATGCCCGCCAGCGTCTCGGCATAGGGGTAGACGTAGCCATAGCGCACCTGGCGCTGAGCCAGCAGATCGTAGTTGAGGAACATGGTGCTGAAGCTCTCCACGTCCTTGAGCTTCTGCAACCCCAGCAGAGTCATGGCAATGGCCACGAAGTACTCCGGCATCCTCGCGCTCAGCAAGGAACCGGTCGCGGTCCAGCTTACGGCAAGCCCCATCAGTAGCGCCGTGGCAAACAGTGCGATCACCGGCTGGTAGGTGGTTTCGTCCTCACCCGGCGAGTCCTTGCCGAAGTACTCGCGCAGCTCGTCGTAGCCGCCGATGCGCCGGCCATCGATGAAGGCCTGGGGCGTGGTATCGACGTCATGCGTCTGCTTGAATTCCTCCGTCTCCTCCCGCGTGGTCAGGTGGTGATCCTCCACCTCGAAACCCTTGCGTTTCAGCAGGTCCTTGCTCTTGAGGCCGAAGGGGCACAGGTGCTCCTCCATGACCATACGGTAGAGCTGGGCCTGCTTGCCCTTCCCCGTCGTCTGTCCTTGAGCCATGACATCTCTCCTCGGGTCGTGCATCCACCCCAAGGGTAGTCAATCGGGTGGGTTAGCGAATTCCCGCCCTGAGGAACGACTGCACGAACTGGCGCTGGAACAGCAGGAAGGCCACCAGCAGCGGCGCGATGCTGAGTAGGGTGGCGGCACTGACGGTGGCCCAGT
>NZ_JBYCKL010000046.1:0-49898 GCF_057473365.1 Halomonas sp. TH-94 | reverse complement strand
GACGCACCGTCAACGTCTGCAACGCCCCATCGCCGGCGGCGACCTCGGCACTGCCGATCGGACGGCACATACGCGAAAAGGTCTGCGAGATGGTGCAGTCCAACTGACGCGAACCTTGTTCGCAGGCAGTGCGCCACCTGACGTCCATTGAGCAATGCGAGGCAAGCCCATGGCCAAGCGCTTTCCCATCGCCTGGCGCCGGGTTCTGTTCCGGCAGGGGCACATCCTGCTCGCAGCAGGGCTTTTGGCCATATGGACTCTATTGAAACCAGGCCTCGCCGCGCCGATGTTGTTGCCATTCTGGATAGTCTCGGCGCAGCTGATCTTTGCTGGCAGCTTCGAGGCGGCACGCCTGCGGCGTCGGGCCTGGCTAGGACAGTACTTGCTTACTGCCTCGCCATGGCATCGCTGGTTGCGCGGAGGTGTACTGATGGCGCTAGGCCATCAATTGGCCGCCATTGTCCTGTCACTGCTTCTGCTAGTGAAACTGCGGCTCGTTCCATCGGTCTATTGGCTCATACTCTGCACGGCGATAGTGATCTTGGTGGTGAGCCAGAAAGCCATCCGCAGGCGGGTGCGGCGCCATGTCGTGGCCGACTTCGTTTCAGCGCTTTCGCGACGTCTGGTGATATGGCCGGCGGGCTTGCTGCTCATGTTGCTGCTGGTGCTCACCGCACTATGGCTACCGCAACCCTACCTGGTTGGCCTGGGCTGGGAGGAGAGCCTGATTCGCCACATCTCGACCGCTGCGGGCGATAGTCTTCTGGGTATGCTCGAGCGCCTCGGGCAGGCGCTGGAGCTGACCCAGTACTGGGCCATGCAGAACGCTCTGGAATGGAGCGGGTTCGGCCAAGGCCTGGCCCTGCTCGGCTGGCTGTTACTGCTGCTCACCCATAGCGCCTTTGCCTGGGCATTCATCAGAGTGTTGATCGGTGCCGATACCCTGCGCGATGTGGTCGAGCGAACACACGATGCTGAATCGAAGGACATGTCATGAAGACCCTGGTCGAGCCCATGCGGCGACTTCCGGCCGCTTCCTGGGGCCTGACGCTGCTGCTCTTATTGCTGCTGCTGGCGGGGCTCGGGTACGCCCATCAGCAGCTGCAGGAGCGCAGCGAAGCGCACCTGTTCCGAGTCGTCATCAATGGCGAAACGCTGGTGCTCGATGGCGAAGCCCGCGCTGCCTTGGGCCAGGAGTTCAACGTGCTTGCCGGCAGGCTGGACCTGCATCTGCGCAACGAAATGCAGCCATGGCTCGATGCGCGTCTCGATACAGCGTTCCTGCCGCTGGAGACTGCGGTGTCGGACTATCTCGACTGGCACTTTTCGCTGCGGGGTAGCTACCTGCGTCTGGCCATGGCAATCGGTGGCGATCTCGACGATTGGCTGGAGGCGCAGTTCCTCGAGCGGGTGGTGGAGCGCAGTGACATTGCAGTGGCGCTGGAATCCCTGGAAGAGGAGTTCGGCGAAAGGATCGTTCAGGTACAGCAGCGGGTCGTGGAGGAGATAGGCAGTACCCTGCAGGCAAGCTACAGCCATCGGCAAGTCTCGCAGGGCGCTGCGGAAACGGCACCCACCCTGGACCTCGACCTGGTGCTCGAACGTACCCTTAGCGGTGGTTGGGATGAAGCGCGCTGGAGCGCGGCGGGAGCCGGCGGCGCTGCCGGAGTGCTCGCCGGCCGAGCGCTGGCCCAGCGGCTGGTGGCTGGCACGGCCATGCGGGGCTCGCAGGCCCTGGTAGCCCGTGTCGCGCCGCGCCTGGGCATGCATGCGGCCCGTTCGCTGGGCACCGGTGCGGCCACCACGGCTGCCACCTCGCCCACCGGCCCTGCGGCACTGGTGGCAGGCACCGCCGCTACGGCAGTCGCCCTGGCGGGCCTCGTCGGCACCGAGTATGCCCTGCTCAAGGCCGAAGAGAGCCGCTACCGTGACGAGATGCATGCCGAGCTGGAAACCGAGATAGCGCGCGCCAAGGCCGAGACGCGGCATGCATTCGAGTCGGCTGTACATGCCAGGTCCCAGGCGATGGGGCAGAGCTTGGAGCAAGCCATTCAGGACGCCGAAGAGTCGGCGCAAGTGCCGTCGCAGTATCGTATTCTGGGAAGCCGGTAAGCGGTGCGTCGGGCTGGACAGCCTGGGCGGCGACGGTTACGATGTTGGCCGCTTCTCAGCAAGCAAAGCGCCCGTAGCTCAGTTGGATAGAGTGTTGGCCTCCGAAGCCAAAGGTCGCAGGTTCGAATCCTGCCGGGCGCGCCACGAATTCGAAGCCCCACGGCCATGCCGTGGGGCTTTTTCGTGTGACGGATAAGCGGTGCCGGTAATCAAAACACCAAGCTAGGTAGGAAGGTCGACAGCGCGGGCACGTAGGCCAACAGCAGCAGGCAACCCACAAGAGCCAGCAAAAAGGGGATGATCATTCGCGATAGCTGGCCGATTGAGACTCCGGAAATACTGCACGTTGCAAAAAGCGTGATACCGACAGGTGGCGTTGCCATGCCAATGGCTAGAGCCACTACTGTGATGACGCCGAAGTGAACCATGTCGATACCCAGTTGCTGTGCAACAGGGGCAAAAATCGGTACGACCAGAAGTATGATGGCACCTGTTTCCATGAATGTTCCCAAAATGAGATACATAATGATCATCAACATGAGTATCAAATAAACATTAGTCGATATCCCTAGTAGCGCGGACGATGCCATCTGAGGGACTTGCTCGACTATCATGATCCAACCAAAGGGGCTCGCAACCGCAATGAGAAGTACGATCATGGCTGAATTCAAAGCCGCTTTGTAAAAAACCGGAAACAGACACTTCCAGCTCAGTTCTCGATAAATGAACATACTTACGAAGAGGCCGTAAAATACCGCAATACCAGCTGACTCAGTCGGTGTAAAAACACCAGACATTATCCCGCCAAGTATGATGATTGGAAGCATAAGTCCCCATAGCGAGTCAGAAAATACCCGCCAGCGTTGCTTCCAATTTTGCTTTTTTTCTGTTGGGTAACCGAGCTGTCTAGAACGTAGAACACTCACAATGATAAGGCTGGTAGAAAGTAGTATGCCAGGTATTATACCTGCTATAAATAGCTGGCCAATCGATACATCGGCCACGATGCCATAAATAATGAACGTAATGCTTGGCGGTATTACCACCCCCAAGCAAGAGGCGGAAGCCACGACCGAGGAAGCATATGCGCTTGAGTAACCACGCTTAACCATCTCGGGTATGGTTAACTCCCCCACGGCAGCAGCCGTACCAGGCGCAGAGCCGGAAATGGAGGCGAAGAAGGTACAGGCGAGCACGGAAACAGCCGCCAGGCCGCCCTTGACGTGGCCAAGCAAGGCGCTCGCCAAGTTAACGATTCGCTTGGAAATGCCCCCTCGCTCCATGATGGTACCTGCCAGCATGAACAGCGGGATAGCTAACAGGGGAAATGAATTGATTCCGGCCACCATTCGTTGCGGCAGCATAGTGACAGGCATGGTTCCTGAAACCACTAAGCTTGCAAGCACTGCTATACCCATAGCAAATCCAATGGGGACACTGATGATGAAGCAGAGTACAAGTGCAAAAAGCAAGGTGAGCAACATGGGGTGCCTTCCGTTATTTCTTGTATATTGTTTTCAGTAAATCAATGGTTTCAAGCAGGCTATAAAAAATGACTAAAATCCCCATTGTTGGTACGGCGAGGTAAACCCAGCTCATGGGTATGCCCAGCGCAGGGGATGTTTGATATTGTGTAACGAGCACTACTTTGAAACCGTAATAGACGAGGTAGCCTGAAAATATTGAGATAAGAACGTACACGATAAGCTCGATAAGGCTCTGTGTCGTTTTGGAGAAAAGTCGAACGATGATGTCAATGCCGATGTGTATTTTTTCCCTGATGCCAATCGCAACGGCAATAAACGTGCACCAGATAAAGATGAACCTGATGGCTTCTTCGCTCCATGAGCTTGACTTGTTTAACCCATAGCGCATGAAGACTTGATAAATCGTCAGAGATGCTATCGCCATCATCATGGCCACCAAGCATGATTTGATTATCATGTTGATGAGTCTGACGAGCCCTGTGTCCTGTGACGTCCTCACGTTGCTACCTCTTCTATTTATTATGATAGAGTGAGCCAGCCGGGGCTGACAATGCCAGCACCCGGCTCTCTTCCTATTCGACTTCCATAATGGCTTGGACGAGCGACTCGCCCCGAGCTGCGTCTCCACCACCCAGCGTTTCATAATAGCTTGGGTAGATCTCTCGCAGGCCGGCCTGGATGAATTCATCCTTGCTGACCTCGTTGATGCTCATACCATTTTCTTCCAGAACCCTACGCATTTCGATCTCGTAATCGGCCAATGCTGCGCGTTGAATGTTACTGGCTTCAATGGCAGCCTGAGAGATGATGTTCTGGTGCTCGTCACTCAGACTCTGCCACCAGGCTTCACCCGCGATATATTGCCGCGGATAGTAGAAATGGCCGCTGAGCGACAGGTAGTCCTGCACTTCGTAGAAGCGCTGGCTGTAAATGAGGTTCATGGGGTTTTCCTGGCCATCCACCACGCCCTGCTGCAGTGCCGTATAAAGCTCGCCAAACGACATGGGTACGGCAGAAGCGCCGAAAGCATTCAGCGTGTCGATCATGACCTCGCTTTCCATGACTCGAATCTTGAGTCCTTCCAGGTCCGCCATGGTGGTGATCGGGCGCTCATTGTTCGTGAAATAGCGGAAACCGCCGTCGTTATAGGCCAAGTGTCGTATGCCGACATTGGGATACTTGTCCTGTACGGATCTGCCGATATCACCATCCAGCACTTTATGCGCATGCTCGATGTCACGAAAGATGAAGGGGAGGTCCCAGAGCATGGCTTCGGGGACGAAACGACCCATCGGGCCGTTTTCCACGTCGGCCATTTCGATGGTGCCGAACTGAATGCCCTCGACAATCGTACGAGCATCGCCCAGCTGGCCCGCAGGGTAGATCTGCACGCTCAATGAACCGTCCGAACGCTCCTCAACCATATCCTTGAAGGCACGCACCCCAACATTCTGGGGATCGTCTGGGTTGGTGTTGCCGTTATGCGCTAGCTTGATGTTGACCGTGGACTGGGCCAGTGCTCCCATGGAAAACAGGCTGGCGACTACCCCCGCCATCAGCAGATGTCCCATGAATTTGATTTTTTTAGGTTTCATGCCGTTACCTTTGTATTTGTAATGAAGAGCTGTCTTTACTCGTGCTGTCGGTGATACGTCAATTGACCTGGTGTCTGGGCTTTCCCTCCTTCAGGGCTCTGATGATTTCCTGGGAAGCCTTCTTGCGTAGCTCATTCACGGAGCTTTCCGATAGGAAGGCGGTATGGGGCGTCATGACGGTGTTTTCCAGTGCAGCCAGTTTGGGGGTACTACTCGGAGGTTCAATTTCCAGGACATCCAAGCCAGCACCTGCTATCACCTTGTTCGTCAACGCTGTGTACAGGTCATCTTCCTGAATCAGTCCACCACGTGATGTATTGACGATGAGTGCAGTGGGTTTCATTTTTTCCAGCGCTTTGCGATCTATGATATGGCGGGTTCCAGCGGTGAGAGGCAAATGCAAGGTCAGGAAATCCACACTCTTCAGGAATTCATCGAAATCTCTTTCGTGTTGAATGTCGTGGCGTGCGAGTTCACTGGACGAGGCGTAGGGGTCGTATCCCACGACATGCAGGCCGAAAGCGGCAGCACGTCTTGCGACCTCTTGGCCAATGGCACCACAACCCAGCACACCCAGGGTCTTGCCTCTTAGTCTCGGCGCAGATTTGGCCAGATTGGCATCCCATGTACCCTGGCCGACTTTCTCATCCAGGAAACACACTTTCCTGGCCAGCGCGAGCAGCAGGGCAAGAGTATGGTCAGCCACCTCGTCCTGACAGTAATCGGGGACGTTGGCCACCATGATGCCGCACCGCGATGCGGCCTCGAGGTCAACATTGTTGTAGCCGATGCCGGCTCGAACTATTACCTTGCACCGAGGCAAGCATTCAATGACTTCGGCAGTGACCGAGGCATATACGACCAGGAGTGCGTCCGCTTCCTTGCCGTGCTCTACCAGTGTTTCAATTTTACTGTTCGGGCTCAGCTGAAATGCGATGTTATCTTTGGAGAAGCTACTCTCTTCGATTGACGTATCGGGAAAGATAGTATCCGTCATGAGTACGTTATAATTCACTTTTTCACCTTTTTTGGCAACAGCTTCCCTCGGGCTGTCATGCCCGTGACTGGGTCGCCTTCTATGCCGGGTTTATTGTTTTATTTGAAGTTCATTGGTAAGCGTGCCAATGCCATCGATAGTGACCGACATTACGTCTCCTGCGTTGACGGGGCCGACGCCGTGAGGAGTGCCTGTGAGAATGACATCGCCGGGCAGTAACGTCATATGTCGTGAAATATAGCTGACGACATGGTGGACGTTGAAAATGAATTGGTTGATATTCGAGTCCTGCCGAATCTCGCCGTTGACTTCAAGCGTGATCCTGGCATCGTCGTGATTGACGCTCTTTACGATACCTGGCCCGAGCGGGCAGAACGTATCGAAGGACTTTCCCCGTGTCCATTGTTTGTCCGAAAGTTGAATGGCACGTGCGGTGAAGTCATTGGCGCAGGTATAGCCAAACACGTACTCATCGACTTCGGTTGCCTGGATATTCTTGGCCGCCTTGCCAATCACGATGGCAAGCTCAGCTTCGTAGTCCAGCCTTCCTGTTTCCTGAGGAGCCACTATGTAATCGCCATGAGCGATCACCGTAGTAGAAGGTTTGATGAAAAGCAGAGGGGCTTCCGGCAGCGTTTCGTTCATTTCTGCGGCGTGGTCACGATAGTTGAGGCCTACGCACACCACCTTGCTCGGCTGACATGGGGGAAGTAGTGTGACGTCAGAGAAAGGAACATGCTCTTCACCTAGGGTCTCATGATTGAACAGAGAGCCGTTCAGGCGTCGAACGGCACCGTTTTCCACGAACCCTTCATGGATTTCGTTGTTATAATTGTATCGAATGTACACTGTCATACTCCCGCTTTTATGATGTCTTTTCCGATGAGGTGGTTAATTCGCTCCTGAACATCGAGCAAATGTTTCTGCATCTCTTTCTCAGAAAGCTCCGAGTCTTTTTTCTTGAGGGCTTCCAGGATGTTGGTATGAAACTTGATGGACTCCTTCATGACGGGCTTGTCGTATCCGACACTTTTTTGGGCTCGAAAGACAAGTGTTATTATCGAGTTGTACAAGCTGGCAAGCACTCTGCTCTTCGATGCTTTTGCGATCTGTTGGTGGAAGGCGATATCGGCCAAGACATAGTTGTCGTTGTTGTCTGCTTTCTCGGCTTCGATCATGAGCTCAATTTGTCGAGCCATGATGTCAATATCTTTTTGCTCGATTCTTTGTGCTGCCAAGCCAACCATGGTCTTTTCCAGAAATAGTCGTGCTTCGGTAATGTCCGTGTAGCTGCAGTCATCCAGTAGAATTTTGAGAGCAAGAGTTTCCTCCAGTATGGAGGAAAAATTGGCGGTTATTACGGTTCCAGCATTGGTTCTGCTGAGGAGGCCCTGCAGCGAGAGTATTTTCAATCCTTCCCGAACCGAAGCTCGGCTAACGCCAAACTGGTCGCATAGCTCTCTCTCACCCGGAATTCTGTCCCCTGCGTTGAGTTCGCCGCTGACGATCATTGCCTTGATCTTGGCCACGACAAAGTCGCTCAGGCTTTTCTTCTCGAGAGGCTCGATCTTCATAGGGCTCTGCTCTAGTGCTGTTGCAAGGTTTGTGGTCCGGTGCTCTGATGGTCAGACCACTCGTTTTGTAGAAAACTAGCCTTTGTGGAAGGAAGGGTCAAGCAAAAGATGTGCACCACTCCTGAGCCCGCTTGCAGCTCGGTTCAAGCACTACAGGCACTCATCAGCCTGGGTCTCTAGCATCGAACCGACCGTTAGAAGCGCCGGTGATGGGTCTGAAGTGCAGGTTGTTGCGGATCCCTACGGTAGGCTCATAGGGACCTGCCCTTGGCCGCGTCGTTCCAGGCGGCGACCAGGTTGCGTGCCTGTTCGCCGACCCGTTCGGGCGTCTGGCCTGGCCGATAGAGGGCGCTGCCCAGGCCGGCGCCGTCGATGCCGGCGGCGCGCCAGGCTGCCATGGTGTCGGCATCGATACCGCCCACGGCGTACAGCAGGGTGTCGGTGGGCAGCACGGCGCGCATCGCCTGCATCCCGGCGATGCCCATTTGAACGGCGGGAAAGAGCTTGAGCCCGGTGGCGCCGGCATCCAGCGCGTCGAAGGCCTCGCTGGGCGTGAGTACGCCCGGCCAGCTCTGCATGCCGAGGCGGCGGGCGGCGGCGATCACCTCCGGGCGGCAGTTGGGCGAGACGGCAAGCCGGCCACCGGCGGCGTGTACCTCGCTGGCCTCTCTTGCCGTGAGCACCGTGCCGGCCCCCACCAGAGCGCGTTCGCCCAGGGCCTCGGTCAGTCGGCGTATGCTGTCCAGGGGCTGGGGTGAGTTGAGCGGTACTTCGAGAGTGGTGATGCCGGCGGCGAGCACCGCCTCGCCCACCGCTACCGCCTCGTCGGGAGTGATGCCGCGCAGAATGGCGATCAGGGGCAGGCTCATGGTCTCTCCTTGAGTAAGTCAGTCCCGGGCATTGTGTCGCGAATTGGCTTGGGCCAAACCCAAGCCGGCCAGCACCGTGGCCTCGCCGCCGAAGCGCCGGCTGCTGCAACCCAGGGCTTCCAGCGCCAGCGCATAGCGGGAGCAGAGCTCCGTGCTGCCGATCAGCGTGACGGGGGCGTCATGCCTCAGCTCGTCGGCAAGGGCGGACAGTTCCAGGCCAATGACGAGCCCCGAGAGGCGCGCGTCCAGGTGGAGCCGCCGGGCCTGGCCGTGGGGCAGCGAGTCGTCGAGCAGATCGGCGGCGCGCAGGGCGAACAGCCGCTGGCTGAAGCGTCCGGGGTCGGTGGCTGCCTCGTGTACCGCGCTGGCGAACGCCTCGCCGCAGCCGGGCTCGTCGAGCCGGGCTGCGCTCACCGAATGCTTGAGCACCGATTGGCTGGCCAGGAGCGCATACAGCTCGCCGGTGAGCGAAGTGGCGAAGCGCATCACCGTGCCCGCCTCGAGTCGGACCCACTTGGCGTGAGTGCCGGGCAGGCAGACCAGCCCCGTGAAGCCGGGCTCGAGCGCCACCAGCCCGGCCAACTGGGTCTCCTCGCCGCGCATCACGTCGAAGCCTCGCGTCGCGTCATCGGCATGCTGGCACAGTCCTGGCAGCAGGCGCACCTGCAAGCGCGGGTCGCGCACCGTCGGCGCGACGGCGCCACGGGTCAGTTGGTCCAGGCGCGTCGGCACCGGCAGGTAGGCCGCCTCGCGCCAACCCTGACGGGCGCCGGCCATGCCGCAGATCCACACCGGCACGCGGCCGGACGCGGGCAGCCAGTCGCTGATCGCCTCGAGCAGCGCCGGCTCGTAGTGTTCCGGGCTCAGGGCCAGCATGCCGTTGCCGCTGCCTGCCCGGGCCAATACCTCGCCCCGTGCGTCCATGGCCCAGGCGCGCAGATGGCTCGAGCCCCAGTCCACCGCAATCCACGCCAGCCGTGCATGCACCTCGCCGTTCATGTCCGCTCTCCTTACCACTCGGCAATGGAGCCGTCTTCATGGCTCCATACCGGGTTGCGCCAGCGATGGCCGACCTTGGCTCGCTCCTCGACGAAAGCCTCGTCGATCTCCACGCCGAGCCCCGGCCCCTGGGGAATGGTACAGAAGCCCTCCGCGATGGCCAGCACCGACTTGTCGACCAGATAGTCGAGCACGTCGTTGCCCTGGTTGTAGTGAATGCCCATGCTCTGCTCCTGGATGAAGGCGTTGTGGCACACCGCATCCAGCTGCAGCGAGGCGGCCAGGGTCAGAGGACCAAGCGGGCAGTGCGGCGCCAGGGCCACGTCGTGAGCCGAGGCCAGCGTGGCGATCTTCAGCCCCTCGCTGATGCCACCGCAGTGGGAGAGGTCGGGCTGAATGATGTCGATCATGCCCTCGGCCAGCAGGTCACGGAATTCGAAGCGGGTGTGCAGCCGCTCGCCGGTAGCCAGCGGGTAACCCAGGCCCCCGGCAATGTGCTTGAGTGCCGGCAAATGCTCGGGCGCTAGTGGCTCCTCGACGAACATCGGATGGTAGGGCTCCAGCTCGCGCAGCAGCGCCTTGGCCATGGGCCGATGCACCCGGCCGTGGAAGTCGATGGCGATGCCTACTTCGGGCCCCACCGCCTCGCGCGCTTCGGCCACGCGTGCCACGGCCTCGTCGATCTTGCGGTGCGAGTCGACGATCTGCATCTCGGCGGTGCCGTTCATCTTGAAGGCGGTGAAGCCGCGCTCCACCAGCTCCCTGGCTCCCGCCCCCACGTCGCTTGGCCGGTCGCCGCCGGTCCAGGCGTACATGCGCATGCGCTCGCGCACCGCGCCGCCAAGCAGCTGATGCACCGGCACCCCTAGGTCGCGCCCCTTGAGGTCCCACAGCGCCTGGTCGATACCGGCGATGGCGCTCATCAGGATCGGGCCGCCGCGATAGAAGCCGGCGCGGTACATCGTGTTCCACAGATGTTCGATACGGTGGGGATCCTTGCCGACCAGGTAGTCGGCAAGCTCATGCACCGCGGCCTCGACGGTGGCGGCGCGGCCTTCGATGACCGGTTCGCCCCAGCCGTAGCAGCCTTGGTCGGTTTCGATCTTGAGAAACAGCCAGCGTGGCGGTACCTGCCAGGTCTTGAGTCGGGTGATTCTCACCAGGGGTCTCCTCGGTACATGCGGCCGTGGGATACGGCTTCGTCGGCGTGGGGGACGTATCCAGCCGGCCTGCGGGTCATTCCCGCTGCTGCCGCGGCAGGATGCGCCCCGGGTTCATCAGGTCATCGGGATCGAATAGCGTCTTGATGCCTACCACCAGCTCGCGCTCTACCGGTGAGAGCCGGGCCAGATAGGCGGGTTGCTTGGTGCGACCGATACCGTGTTCGGCGCTTATGCTGCCGCCGAAGTCGTCGAGCAGGGAGAACAACTGCGCCTCCAGGCCGTGGAGATGATCGTACTTCTCGGCCTCGGGCATTGTCGGCGGTGGCAGGATGTTGAAATGCAGATTGCCATCGCCGACGTGACCATAGGCGATGATCTCGCAGTCGGGCGAGGCTTCTCTGATGCAGCGGCTGGCCGCGTCGACGAAGGCCGGGATCGCCGAGATGGGCACCGATATGTCGGTGCGCAGGTGCTCGCCGCGGCGGCGCTGACCCTCCAGCATGCTCTCGCGGAATTGCCACAGCTGTTGCGACTGGCTCTCGCTGGCGGCCAGCGCACCGTCCAGTATCAGGTTGCGCGCCATGCCTCCTTCCAGCAGGTGCTCTAGCATGCCGCCGAGATCCAGCGGCCCGCTGGCGCTGACCTCCAGCAACACATACCAGGGGTAGTGCTGCTGCATGGGGTCGCTGAGCGTGGCGGTGGCCTCCATGGCGAGCTCGATGCAGCGCCGCGGAATCAGTTCGAAGGCGCTGAGCAGGTCGCTGCAGTCGCGCCGGGCGAGGCCGTAGAGCTCGATCACCGCTTCCAGGGAGTCCAGACCGAGCAGCGCCGTGCGTGACTGAACGGCCCGCGGTGTGAGCTTGAGCACGGCCCCGGTGACGATTCCCAGAGTACCCTCGCTGCCGAGGAAGAGCTGCCTGAGAGCGTAGCCGCGATTGTCCTTGTGCAGTTCGCTCATGGCGCTCCACAGGCGACCGTCCGGCAGTACCACTTCGAGGCCGAGCACCAGCTGGCGCATCATGCCGTAGCGCAGCACGTTGAGCCCGCCGGCGTTGGTGGCGACATTGCCACCGATCTGGCAGCTGCCCTGGGCGCCGAGAGCCAGCGGGAAGTCGCACTCGTGCTCCGCCGCGGCCTGCTTGACGCTGTCGAGAATACAGCCGGCATCCACGCTCATGGTGAAGTTGATCGCATCGACGCTGCGCACGCGGTTCATGCGTTCGAGGCTGATCACCAGTTCGTTTCCCTCGGCGGCAGGCAGGGCCCCAGCCACCAGGCCGCTGTGTCCGCCCTGGGGCGCCATGGGCACGCCGTGCTCCCGACACAGGCGCACTGTCGCGACGACCTCCGCCGTGGTGGCGGGGCGCGCTACCGCCAGCGGCACGCCGAGCCTGACGCCGGCCCAGTCGGCCACGTAGCGCGCCATCTCCTCACCGTCGCGCAGCAGACCACGCGCGCCCAGGCAGCGGCCGAGGGCGTCTAGAAAACGATCCCGGTTCTTCATGGTCACCTCGCGATAAGGTCGTGTAGGGGCTTCCTGCTGGCGCTTGGCCAGGGCTCGCCTATCATGGTATGTGTCGTGATGTATGACAGGTATGCCAGTGCGGTCCACTTTAGCGTATCAACGCAAGCCGGGTCGACCGGCGTGGCCGGCAGGGTGGACCGGCGATGAGTGTAGGCAGGCTCAGACGAACAGCGAAGGGGAGCGGGCATGTTGGATGAGTGGAAGGGCAAGCGTGTTTTGATCACCGGGGCCAGCCGCGGTATCGGCGCGGCCGTGGCGCGCCAGCTCGGTGCGCTGGGGGCGCGGGTTGCGGTGCATTATCACGCCAGTGCCGACGCGGCTGAGGCGGTGGCCCGCGACATTCGGGCGGCAGGCGGGGAGGCCGTGGTCATCAGGGGCGATGTCAGCCGCTCCGAGCAGGCCCGGCGTGTCGTCGACGAGGCCGCCGAGCAGCTGGGTGGCCTGGATCTGTTGATCAACAACGCCGGCGACATGCTGGGACGGGTCGCGCTGGCCGAGATCGACGATGAGCATTTCGACCGGGTAATGGACCTCAACGTGCGCTCGGTGGTGATGGTCTCCCGGGCCGCGCTGCCGCACTTCAAGCGTGCCGGCGGCGGCAACATCATTCATACCACGTCGATTGCGGCCCGCAATGGCGGCGGGCCGGGCGCAGGGCTCTACGCTGCGGCAAAGGGTTTCGTCAGTACCATGACCCGCAATATGGCCAAGGAGTTGATGGACGACAACATCCGCGTCAACGCCGTGGCACCGGGAGTCATCGCCACCGATTTCCACGTGCGCCACTCCACCGAGGAGCAGCTGGCCGCAGTGTCCGCTTCCATCCCCATGGGGCGCACGGGGGTCGCGGAGGAGTGCGTAGGCGCCTACGTGTTCCTCGGTACCGATAGCATGAGCGGCTACGTGACCGGGCAGATCGTCGAGGTCAACGGCGGCCAGTTGATGCCATGAGCAAGACAACGCCCGTATCCGACTATGAGCTCGTCATCACCATGGGCGATCCTGCCGGCATCGGCCCGGAGATAATCTGCCGCGCCCTGGGCGACATGACGGAGCGGGAGCGAGACAGTCTCCTGCTGGTGGGGGATGTCGCGATCTACCGCCGGGCCGCTGCGCTGGTAGGCGCCGCGTTCGAATTCACCCCGCTGGAGGAGGTTCGCCCCGGCGACGGGCGCGTGGCCGTCGCCGAGGTCGACGCGCCCGAGGCGCAACCCATCCCCGACGGACGCATCAGTGCCGCCGGTGGCGACCTGGCGTTTCGCTGCGTCAGGCGTGCCGTGGAGCTGGTCCAGAGCGGTCGTGCGCAGGTGATCGTCACCGCGCCGCTGAACAAGGCGGCGTTGCATGCGGCGGGCCATCACTACGATGGCCACACCGGCATGCTGGCGGCGCTCACCGGGGCGCCCTCCTCGTTCATGCTGCTGGCCTCCGAGAGGCTGTCGACGCTGCATGTCTCCACCCACGTTTCACTGCGCGAGGCGATCGAGCGTGTCAGCGAGGCGCGTATCGCCGCCACCGTGGAGGTGGGGCACGAGCATCTGGTGAAGATGGGCATATCCCAGCCGCGGATCGCCGTGGCCGGGCTCAACCCCCACTGCGGTGAAGGCGGTATCTTCGGCGACGAGGACGAGCGCATCATCGCCCCGGCTGTGCGCCAGCTGCAGCAGTACGGCTTCGACGTGAGAGGGCCGATCTCGGCCGATAGCGTCTTCTATCGCGCCACTCGTGGTGAGTTCGATCTGGTCGTGGCCCAGTATCACGACCAGGGCCACATCCCGGTGAAACTGATCGCCTTCGATACCACGGTCAACGTGAGCCTCGGGCTGCCTATCCTGCGCACCTCGGTCGATCACGGTACGGCCTTCGATATCGCCTGGCAGGGGCGGGCGGATGCTACCAACATGACGGCAGCCATAGCCTACGCCCGCCGCCTGGCCACGGGCTCACGCTCATGAGCCGCTGCCGGGTCGCCATTGTCGCTGACGATCTCACCGGCGCCCTGGATGCGGCGGCCCCCTTTGCGGCGCGTGGAGCGCAGACGCGTGTGGTGATCGCGCTGGAGCATCTGGCGAGCAGCCTCGAGGCGTGGCGGGAGAGCGCGCCGCAGGTAATCGCGGTGAATACCGAATCGCGTCACCTGCCGGCCCCAGAGGCGGCAGCGCGTGTCGTTCAGGCCACTAGGCTGCTGGAGCGACTCGCGCCCGCCATATGGTTCAAGAAGATCGACTCCACCCTGCGCGGCCAGGTCGTGGCGGAGAGCCTCGCCATGCTTGGCGTGACCGGGCGTCAGCTGCTGCTGGCTCCCGCCGTGCCTGCCCAGGGACGCGAGGTGCGTGATGCCGAGGTATGGGTGGAGGGGCAGCCGCTGGCGCAAACCGCCTACGGGGTCGATGCGCGTTCGGGCGCCCTGCAGGGACCGCTGGATGCGGCCTTTCTCGCGGCGGGGGTGACGATGATGCGCCGGCGTGCCGCACCGGGCCTCGGGCTCGAGCAAGGGCATGTCGTGGTCGACGCCTCGACCCAGCAGGACCTGGCCTACCTTTACGACGCCGTTGCACGCGCGCCGGAGCGCTGGCTGCTGGTGGGGGCCGCGGGCCTGGCCTGCGAGGCAGCCCGGCGCAGTTTCGGGCTGATGCATGGTTCGGCCCCGTGGTTGAGCAACGTTCGCCATGGCCTCTATGCGGTGGGCTCGCGCAGCCCGCGCGCGCTGGAGCAGTGCCGACGGCTGCGGCAGGGAGCGCCCGGGCTTGGCTGGGAGGCGGTTCTCCCAGCCGGCGCCACTCCTGCTGACACCCCCGCTGAGCCGGCCTCGGCGCAGCGCTTGCTGATACCTGGCGACCGGGACGGCCATGCCCGCGACCCTGCCGAGGTGGCCGGGGCGATGGGGGAGCGTATAGCGGCAATCGTTGCCGAGTGGCCGCGCTCTAGCGTGCAGCTGATGTTTCTGACCGGCGGTGATACGGCGATGGCGGCACTCGGCCGCCTGGGGGGACGCTTCATCGAGGTGGTGGCGGAGTGGCGTCCCGGAGTGGCGTTGGGCTACCTCGACGGTGAACCGCTGCGCATGGTGATGACCAAGGCAGGTGGCTTCGGCGACCCGGAGCTGTTGCTGCAATTGCATGCCGAGATCACGGGGCCCGAGCCCGCCCGTCTGGCCTGAACCCGGCCGGCGCGATTACCGGTTGCGTGCATGTTGGCGAGCGTCTAAGTTTGGACAGGGTGGTATGATACGTATACAACAAGACAGTCTGATCACACCGCGCCAAGCGTTCGCGAGAACGCTTCGGCCCGGTGCGACACTGCTGCCCAAGGCCTGCACCCTAACTCGACAAGCAGAATAAACCGACAGGTTGTAAGGAGAACAAGATGAGCCACACGCGCCAACGCCAGCCCAAGCTCCTGCGCATGACCGTCATCGCCCTTGCGGCGGCGGGCATCAGCATGGCGGCGAATGCCCAGCAGAGCCTGCGATTCGCCCATGTCTACGAAACCTCCGAGCCGTTCCACGAATGGGCGCTGTGGGCGGCCGACGAGATCGAGCAGCGTACCGAGGGGCGCTACACCATGCAGGTGCACCCTGCCTCTTCGCTGGGCAAGGAAGAGGACATCAACGAGGGGCTCCAGCTCGGCACCATCGACGTGATTTATACCGGTACCCAGTTCGCCGGGCGCTCCTACGGGCCGATCGGCATTGCCGGCGCTGCCTATATGTTCCGCGACTTCGATCACTGGCAGGCCTACGCCGATAGCGACCTGTTCCAGGAGATTGCCGAGGGCTACCAGAATGCCACCGGCAACGTGCCCCTCGCTCTCAACTATTACGGCGAGCGCCACGTGACCTCCAACAAGGCGATCAACGTGCCCGACGACATGCGCAACCTGCGCATTCGCGTGCCCAATGCCCCGCTCTACATGATGTTCCCCCGTGCGGTGGGGGCCAACCCGACGCCCATCGCCTTCGATGAGGTCTACCTGGCGCTGCAGCAGGGCGTGGTGGATGCCCAGGAGAATCCGCTTCCCACCATCCGGGCCAAGGCGTTTCATGAGGTCCAGGATTACATCAACCTGACCGGACACATCACCGATTCGCTGATCACCATCGTCGGTGGGCCGCGCTGGAGCCAGCTCTCCGAAGAAGACCGCGAGATCTTCCGCGAGGTGTTCGAGGAGGCGGCACGCAACAACACCGAAGAGATCGTCCAGGCTGAACGGGAGCTGGTTACCTGGTTCGAGGAGCAGGGGACCACGGTCATCGAGGTCGACCGCGCGCCCTTCCGTGAAGCCGTCATGCCACAGCACCTGGGCGATGCCGCGACCTGGGACGAGGAGACGTACGACCGACTGCAGGCCATCGGCCAGTAAAGGCAAGCATCCCGCCCCGTTCGGGGCGGGATGCCAAGGAGGCCCGACCCATGTCTCATCCCCACCCTCCCAAGACGTCGAGCCCCGAGCTCCATGAGCCCGAGATCGATTTCCATCTGGCGTTCGATGACGACGACTTCCGCTTCAGCGACTACGCCGTGGAGGATTACGTCACCCTGGTCGTGTTCTGGGCGCTGATCTTCGTCGTGTTCCTGCAGTTCTTCACCCGCTACGTGCTGGGCGACTCCACCACCTGGACCGAGGAGATCGCTCGCTATCTGCTGATCCTGGTCGGTTTCATCGGCAGCGTCATGGCGGTCCGGCGCGGCACCCATATCATGGTGGAGTTCTTCTACCACTACATGCCCGGCTGGCTGTCATGGCTGCTCAATGTCGCCGTCGAGGTCGTCAGTATCGCCTTTTACACCATGCTCGCCTGGATCACGTTCAAGCTCGGCGGGCGAACCGGGGGCATGATGATCTCCGTGGACGTGCCCAAGAGCGTGCTCTATTACGCCGTGTGCGCGGCCTTCGTGTTGATGGCCTTGCGGGGGCTGCAGCGGCTGGTAGGCCGCATCCTGGCAGAGCGCCGCCAGGCCTCGTGCCGACCCGCACCACCCGATCCGCAGTGACGACAACGACAAGATTCCTTCGTGAGGCAACGCATGGCTCGACTCTCCGTGATGCGCTGGCACAAGCCCATCGTCACGCCCACGCTCTCGGCGCTGGCCGTGCTCGGCTGCCTGATCCTGGCGGTGATGGGACATTATCTCTCTTTCCTGTTCTTCTCGCTGTTCACCATGCTGGTGCTGGGCGTGCCGATCGCCATCAGCCTGGCCGGCTCGTGTCTGATGTTCGTGCTGATCAGCGGTCAGGTGCCCGACATCGTCGTGGCTCACCGCATGATCAACGGCATCGACAGCTTTCCATTGCTGGCCATTCCCTTCTTCATCTTCGCCGGCAGCCTGATGAACAACGCCGGGATCACCGAGCGCATCTTCAACTTCGCCAAGGCGCTGATGGGGTGGATGCGCGGAGGGTTGGGCCACGTCAACGTGGGCGCGAGCATCGTCTTTTCTGGAATGTCGGGGGCGGCGGTGGCAGATGCCGGCGGCCTCGGCATGATCGAGGTAAAAGCCATGAAGGATGCCGGCTACGATGAGGAGTTCGCCGTCGGCATCACCGCAGCGTCGTCCACCATAGGGCCGATCATCCCGCCCAGCCTGCCGATGGTGATCTACGGCGTCATGGCGTCGGCTTCGGTGGGTCAGCTGTTTGCCGCCGGGCTGCTGCCGGGTCTGCTGATGGGCGCCATGCTGATGCTGATGATCTTCCTGATCGCGCGACGTCGAGGCTACCAGCGTGACGCCACCTTCTCCATACGCGTGCTGGGGCACACCTTCGGCCGGGCGCTGCTTTCGCTGATGACACCGGTGATCATCGTCGGGGGCATCATCACCGGTGCCTTTACCCCCACCGAAGCTGCCGTGGCCGCCGTGTTCTATGCGCTGCTCCTGGGTGTAGTGGTCTATCGCACCCTGACCTGGCGCAAGCTGATCAAGGTGAGCATGGAAACCATCGAAACCACGGCGGTGATTCTGTTCATCGTCGCCGCCGCCTCGATCTTTGCCTGGATCCTCACCAGCAACCAGGTCACGCAGCATGTCATCGCCCTGATGGGGCCCTTCTCCGACAGCAAGGTCGTGGTGCTGATGATGGTCAATCTGGTGCTGATCCTCGTCGGCTGCTTCATGGAGACCATCGCCGCCATCACCATCCTGGTGCCGGTCCTGCTGCCTCTGGTCATGGCGGTAGGTATCGATCCGGTGCACTTCGGCGTGATCATGGTGCTGAACCTGATGATCGGCCTGCTGACGCCGCCGGTGGGCATGGTGCTCTATGTGCTGTCGCGGGTGTCCAACGTCAGCTTCGAGCGTTGCATGCGGGGCACGATACCGTTCCTGATTCCACTGGTGATCTGTCTGATGCTGGTGACTTTCGTGCCGGCCATCTCCATGTGGCTGCCCACTCTGGTCTATCGCTGATAGGCGAACGCAAGGGAAGTGAGCGATGAGTAAAGGCGTAGCCGACTTCAAGGTGGCGAGGAGTGAACTGGAGCGCTTCATGCTGGCGGTGCTCGAAGGCGCGGGTGCCGATGAGGTCTCGGCCAGGGCCGTGACGCGCGCCCTGGTGACGGCATCGCGAATGGGTACCGACAGCCATGGCCTGCGGCTGCTGCCCCATTACGTAAGCGCGCTGCAGGGGGGGCGTATCGCCGGTGCGCCCCGGCTGCGCTTCGAGCGGCGTCTGCCCGCCACTGGTTACCTCGATGCCGGTAACGGCTTCGGCCACCTTGCCGGTTACACCGCCATGGCACATGCCGTCGATATGGCCGAGCAGGTCGGCATGGGGGCCGTGGCCGTGGGTCATTCATCGCACTTCGGCGCGGCCGGCTGCTATGCCCTGGCCGCCGCCGAGCGTGGCCTGATCGGCATGGCCCTGTGCAACTCCGACCCCTTCGTGCTGCTGCATGAGGGCGTGCAGCCGTTCCACGGCACCAATCCCATCGCCTTTGCTGCGCCGGTGGCCGACGGCTTGCCCTACCTGTTCGACATGGCGACCAGTGCGATTCCCTGGAACCGCGTGCAGCAGTACGGTGCCATTGACCGCGAGCTGCCCGATCAGGTCGCTGCGGACGCCGCGGGCAGGGTGACGCGAACGCCTGCGGACGTGGCGGCTCTGCTGCCGCTGGGGGGCGCCGATTTCGGCTTCAAGGGGGCCGGGCTCGGCGGCATGGTGGAAGTGCTCAGCTCCACCCTGGCGGGCATGGCCAACGGCTTCAGGCTGCTGCCCATGGGCGGGCCCGACATGGCCACGCCACGGGGCGTGGCGCATTTCTTCCTGGCCATGAAGCCCGATGCCTTCGCTCCGGGCGAGCCCTATGCGGAGCGGATGCGCGACTACCTTGGCGACCTGCGCGCGCAGCCGGGCCGCGGGGGTGGTGCCGTGCTGGCCCCGGGCGATCGCGAATGGGCTTGTCAGGCCCGCCGCGATGCCGAGGGCATACCTCTGGACACGGCCAACCAGCAGGCCTATCGCGAACTCGCCGAAAGGCTCGAGATCGTGCCGCTGGAGCGTCTGGCGTAAGCAGGGGGCTGGCCAAATACGGTAAACTGGCGCCAATTGGCGAAATTCAGTGGAGCATCAGCCCATGACCAGATATCGGGTCGAGCGTAAGACGCTCTCCGAGCAAGTGGCCGAGCAGCTCGAGGCCGAAATCCTCGAGGGCCGGCTCAGCGAGAACGATCAACTGCCCTCGGAGCGCGAGCTGATGGAGCAGTTCGGTGTCGGGCGCCCGGCGGTGCGCGAGGCGCTGTTCTATCTGCAGCAGCTCGGCCTGATCGCCATCAACAGCGGCACCCGCGCCCGGGTGATTCGGCCCACGGCGGAATCGGTCATGGCACGCCTCTCCGGCGTGACGCGCCAGCTGCTCGCCAAGCCCGACGGTCAGCAGTATTTCCAGGAAGCCCGGGCGATGTTCGAGATATCCGTGGCCCGCTACGCGGCGCGTCATGCCAGCGACGAGGATCTGGCGAACCTGCGTGCCGCCCTGCAGGACAATCGGGAAGCCGTGGGTGACGAGGCGCGCTTCAAGCGCTCCGACAACGACTTTCACGGCGTCTTGGCGAGCATTTCCCGCAACCCCATCTTCGACGCCATTCATGTGGCGCTCTCCGAATGGCTCGACGACCGTCGCGCCCAGGTGCTGCAGCAGAAAGATGAGGACAAGGCGGCACTGGCAGCGCACATCGAGATCGTCGAGGCCATCGAGTCCCGCGACCCCGATGCCGCCGAGGCAGCCATGCGGCGCCACCTGGACCGTCACTATGGGACCTATATGAAGCTCAAGAAGCGCCTTGCCGACTGACGGTCTGTGCACGTTTACTCGGCGCTGATCCGTCGACAGGTCCCCCGGCGCCCTTCGTCGAGCGCAGCCAGGTTTTGCCTCATAGAGAGACGCCGCGCTTCCAGGGAATGAAATCATACTGCGCCAGCTCCACCGCGCGGGGCAGGTAGCGCCCCGAGGCGGTGTCGAGACAAAGTTCGAGCAGCCGCTCGGCCAACTCCTCGATGTTCGCTTCGCCGCGAATGATGGGGCCGGCATCGAAATCGATGACGTCGCTCATGCGCGCGGCCAGTTCGCTGTTGCTGGCGATCTTCAGCACCGGGGTCACGGGGTTGCCGGTGGGCGTGCCGAGCCCGGTGGTGAAGAGGATCAGGTTGGCCCCGGAGCCGGCCAGCGCGGTGGTCGATTCCACGTCGTTACCGGGAGTGCAGAGCAGGCTCAGTCCGGCCCGGGTGTGCGGCTCGGTGTAGTCGAGCACGTCTACCACCGGACTGTCGCCGCCCTTCTTGGCGGCGCCCGCCGATTTCATCGCGTCGGTGATCAGGCCGTCGCGGATGTTGCCGGGGGAGGGGTTCATCGAGAAGTCGGCGCCGACCCGGGCGGCATGGCGCTGATACGCTTCCATCAGCGCGCGGAAGCGCTCGGCCACGGCATCGTCCCGGCAGCGGGCGATCAGCTCGTGCTCCACGCCGCAAAGCTCGGGGAACTCGCTCAGGATACCGCTACCCCCCAACGCCACCAGCCGGTCGACCACTGCCCCCACCAGAGGGTTGGCGGAGAGCCCGGAGAAGCCGTCGGAACCGCCGCACTCCACGCCGAGGGTCAACGCCGAAAGCGGGGCCGGTGCGCGAGGGGTGCGGTTGGCCTCACTCAGACCGTCGAAGATGGTGGTCAGCGCTTCACGAATCAGAGCTTCCTCGCTGACGCTGGCCTGCTGCTCCAGGTAATGCACCGGGCGCAGCCCGCGCGGGTCGCGCTCGGCCACGGCGGTTTGCAGCATCTCGATCTGCGCCTTCTGGCAGCCGAGGCTGAGTACCGTGGCGCCGGCCACATTGGGGTGGCAGATGTAGCCGGCCAGCAGCCGACAGAGCGCCAGGGCATCCTCGTCAGTGCCGCCGCAGCCCAGGGTGTGAGTGAGAAAGCGCACGCCGTCGACGTTGGGGAACAGGCGTTCCCCGGGCGGCTCGGCCGGAGCCGCACCGGTGCTGCCATGTAGCAGCTCCCGCGCCATGCGCTTGTAGTCACGATAGGGATCTTCGCCCAGGGCGTCGGCGACGCACTGGCGCAGCACCTCGATGTTGCGGTTCTCGCAGAACACCAGCGGTACCACCAGCCAGACGTTGGCGGTACCCACCTTGCCGTCGGGGCGATGATAGCCGTCGAAGGTGGCGCCGACGAAGGCCGAGACCTCGGGGGCCTGCCAGGCGCCGCGCCGCGCCTGGGGCACGCTGGTGGCGGTACTGTGCGCCGTGTTGTCGGTGGTGATGGCCGTGCCTGCCGGGATGAGGCGGGTGGCGCGACCCACGGTGACGCCGTACATGATCACGGCGTCATCGGGGGCGAGGTCTTGCAGGGTGAACTTGTGCTTGTGAGGGATCGCCTCCGCCAGCTGCAGGCGCCTGTCGCCGTCATCGACGGAATGGCCGACGGGCAGGTCCTTGAGGGCCACGCGCACGTTGTCGGCAGGGTGAACCCGCAGGCTGTCGAGGTGGCCGCGATCGTTGGCCAGAATCTGGGTGGTCATGGGGCGGTGCTCCCTACGGCGGCTCGTCAGTGCGGCTCGGCGATCACGTGCTGCGCCTGTTCGCCGAGACCCTCGATGCCCAGGCGCATCTGCTGACCGGGCTTCAGGTAGACCGGCGGCCGCTGGCCCATGCCCACCCCGGGTGGGGTGCCGGTGGAGATGATGTCGCCCGGCTGAAGACTCATGAAGCGGCTCAGGTAGCTGATCAGGAAGGGGATCCGGTAGACCATGGTGCGGGTGTTGCCGGCCTGGTAGCGGTGGCCGTCCACTTCCAGCCAGAGGCCGAGAGCGTGGGGGTCGGGCACTTCGTCCGGTGTCACCAGCCAAGGGCCGAGGGGGCCGAAGGTGTCGCAACCCTTGCCCTTGTCCCAGGTGCCGCTGCGCTCGAGCTGGAATTCCCGCTCCGAGACGTCATTGACCACGCAATAGCCCGCCACGTGGTCCATGGCCTCGTCCTCGTCCACGTAGCGTGCTTGCTTGCCGATCACCACGCCGAGCTCCACCTCCCAATCGGTCTTGCGGGAGTCACGGGGAATGACGACGTTGTCGTAGGGGCCGCAAATGGCGCTGGTCCACTTGGCGAAGACCACCGGTTCCGGCGGCACCTCGGCGCCGGTCTCGGCGGCGTGGTCGGAGTAGTTGAGGCCGATGCAGATGAACTTGCCGACGCGCCCCACGCAGGGGCCGATGCGGGGCTCGTCAGCCACCGCAGGCAGCCGCTGAGGGTCGAGTTCGGCCAGCCGCGACAGGGAGTCGCGTCCCAGATGGTGGCCTTCTAGGTCGGGCAGGTGAGCGGAAAGGTCGCGGATCACGCCGTCTGCGTCTAGCAACCCTGGCTTTTCGTGGCCACGGGGGCCGAAGCGCAGCAGTTTCATCGAGTTCTCCTCGGGTCAGATGAGCCAGCCGCCGTCGATGACCTGGGCGGTGCCTGTGGTATAGCCGGATTCATCGGCAGCCAGATAGGTGGCCAAGGCGGCGATCTCCTCGGCGGTGCCGAGTCGCCCCAGCGGTTGGCGGGCGAGAAATTCGGCGTGCACCTCGGCCTCGGGGCGGCCCTGGCGCTCGGCCTGCTCGCGTATGCGCTGGCGCAGCGAAGGGGAGTCCACCGTGCCGGGACAGATGGCGTTGCAGCGGATACCGCTACCGATGTAGTCGGCGGCGATCGACTTGGTCAGGCCGAGTACCGCGGCCTTGGTGACACCGTAGGCGCAGCGGTTGGGAACGCCCGTGAGGCTGGAAGCCACCGAGGCCATGTTGATGATGCTGCCGCCGCCGCTGGCGATCATTGCCGGCAGCAGTGCGCGGGTCAGGCGCATCATGGCGGTGACGTTGAGAGCCAGCGAGCGCTCCCATTCGGCATCGGTGACGTCCATCAGCGGCCCGCTGGCGACGTAGCCGGCACAGTTGAATAGCACGTCCAGCCGCGGCTGTGCGTTGGCCAATACCGCAACCGCCGCGCTGTCGAGCACATCCAGTCGGCGCGTCTCGATACCGGGGGTGCTCTCCAGGTCGCTCAGTTTGTCGGCATCGATATCGGTAGCGATGACCCGGGCGCCTTCGGCGGCGAAGCGCAGCGCCGTGGCACGACCGATGCCCTGGCCGGCGGCGGTGATCAGAGCCGTCTTGTGCTGCAGTCGCATGGCATATACCTGTATGACAGGCTGCTAGCCTGATGTTCGGTCAAGTATGGCCCAGTGGCGCTGACTTGCCAACCGTGGCTCTGCTCGGCCGTAGCGCAGCAAAAAGGCGGCCAGGAGTCAGTGGCCGCCTTCGGGTCAGGGCCTGCGCGGTTCAGGGCGTAAGGTTGCCCCATGCCGCTTCGTTGACCAGGCTGAGCGGGCGTTTGCCGTCCAGCGCCAGCGTGATGTTGTCCACGGCGCGCTGGGCCATGGCGTCGCGGGTTTCGTGTGTGGCCGAGCCGATATGCGGCAGTGCCACCACGTTGGTCATGTGCGGTAGCGGGGACTCTGGCGAGAGCGGCTCCTGGGCAAAGACGTCAAGCCCGGCGGCGTGGATTTCACCCGTTTCCAGCGCCGCGATCAGCGCCGTTTCGTCGACCACCTGGCCGCGAGCAATGTTGACGAAGATCGCCGAGGGTTTCATCAGCGCGAATTCGCGCTTGCCGATCAAATGCGTGGTCTGCGGCGTCAGCGGCACGGTCACGCAGACGAAGTCGGCCTGGGCCAGCAGTTCATCCAGCTCGCAGCGCACGGCGCCCAGCTCCTGCTCCAGCGCCGGTTTGGGCGAGGAGCAGGCGTAGAGCACCCGCATGCCGAAACCCAGGGCGCCGCGGCGGGCCACGCTGGCGCCGATACGACCGAAGCCGATCATGCCCAGGGTCTTGCCGTGCACGTCGCTACCGAAATGAGCCTCGCCGATGCCGGTCGTCCAGTCGCCGCGCCTGACGAGATCGGCCAGCTCGATGGCACGCCTGGCGGTTGCCATGATCAGCAGGAAGCCGGTGTCGGCAGTGGTCTCGGTGAGCACGTCGGGGGTGTTGCACAGCAGGATGCCGCGCCGCGTCAGCGCCTCGACGGGGTAGTTGTCATAGCCCACCGAGACGGTGGCGATGGCCTTGAGGTGCGGGGCGTGATCGAGCAGCTCCGGGGAAATCACGAGACTCGAACCGACCAGTCCGTGTGCTTGGCCCAGGGCTTCGCGAAAGCCGGGGTCGTCGGTGCTCTGCAATGTCTCGAAGTAGTCGACGTGGAAGCGTTGCCGGAGCTGGTCGAGGTGGAAGGGTTTGAGACGGCAGTAGGCAATGATGCGCTTTGTCATTGTTTTTCGGCTCTGTGGGCGAGGTGGGATCAGCCTAGTCAAGGCCGCAGCACAGGGCAATGCGACGCCTACCCATCCTATTTGCGACATTTGCCCCGGTCGCTGCTGGCATCCTGCCCGCCTCTGGCCGATCTTAATCATATCCGTGAGCGACAACATGCAATACATTTCCCGGTAGGCTTGCCTGAGAGCGACATTCAAGACCCTGATGAATCAATGCCGATACAACACACAACGATCCGGCATTTGGAGTAACCGACATGTCCACGATGACCCCGGCTTCGGCCAACTCGCCCCAAACATTGCGCAAGGCACCGATGCCCCAGACGCTGGGATTCCTGCTGCTGGAGAACTTCACGCTGTTTTCGTTGGCCTCGGCCATCGAGCCGCTGCGCATGGCCAATCAGCTCGCCGGGCGTGAGCTGTTTCGCTGGTTCACGCTGAGTGTGGATGGCGGGCCGATCTCGGCCAGCGACGGTCTGCGGGTCACACCGGACGGTGCCATCACCATGCCGCTGGCGCTGGACATGGTCATCGTCTGCGGTGGCGTGGGGCCTGCCCGTACCGTGCAGCGCGAGCACGTCGTCTGGCTGCAGTCGCAGGCGCGCCTGTCGCGCCGGCTGGGTGGCATCTGCACCGGCAGTTGGGCGCTGGCCAAGGCCGGGCTGCTGGACGGCTACGAGACCAGCGTGCACTGGGAGTGCCTGGCGGCGATGCGCGAGTCGTTCCCCCGCACGGTGCTGACCACCCGGCTGTTCACCATCGATCGCGACCGCGCCACCGCCTCCGGCGGCACCGCGCCGCTCGACATGATGCTGACCCTGATCGAACGAGAGCATGGGCGTGAGCTGTCGGCGGGCATTTCCGAAATGTTCATCTGCGAACGCGTGCGCGGCGAGAACGACCACCAGCGCGTGCCGCTCAAGCACGTGCTGGGTACCACCCAGCCCAAGCTGCTGGAAATCGTGGCGCTGATGGAGGCCAATCTCGAGGAGCCCATCGAGCTCGCCGAGCTGGCCGACTATGTCGACGTCTCGCGGCGCCAGCTCGAGCGACTGTTCCAGAAGTACCTGCACTGCTCGCCGTCGCGCTACTACCTCAAGCTGCGCCTTACCCGGGCGCGCCAGTTGCTCAAGCAGACCTCGATGCCGATCATCGAGGTGGCCTCGGCCTGCGGTTTCGTCTCCACGCCCCACTTCTCCAAGTGCTATCGGGAGTTCTTCGGCCTGCCGCCACGGGAGGAGCGGCTCGGCATGAGCCCGTTGCGCCAGCCGGCGCTTCCCGAAGGCGCTTCCGATGGCCTGCTGCTGCAGCCGGTCTCCCTCGAGCCCGTCCCTGAGCAACCCATCTCGGCCGCGCTGGTAGCGCTCGACAACGCCCGCGGCGAGCCTACCTATGCCAGCGTGCGCCTGAAGCACTGAGTGACCGCCAGGCGTCTTGCCAGCAATTCCCCATCTCCCGCTTCGGCGGGAGATGCGCGTTTCAGGGGCCGTATTCGGGTCGAGTTACCGCGCTTCGCGTCGCAGCCGCGACAGAGGTGACGCTTTTGAGATTATCACCGTCGCTTCCAGAAGTCGGAACGGACCATGGCGGCGCTATGCTGCCCTCAAGACAATCCGATCCGGAGCACGCCCCATGACGCCCCAAGACCTGCACGACGACGCCATCGTCATCGACGGCCTGATCATCGCCAAGTGGAACCGCGAGCTGTTCGAGGACATGCGTCGCGGTGGACTTACCGCCGCCAACTGCACCGTCTCGGTGTGGGAGGGCTTCCAGGCCACCGTCGACAACATCGTCAAATCGAATCAGCTGATGGCCGAGTGCAGCGACCTGGTGCGCCCGGTGCGTACCACCGCCGACATCACCCGGGCCAAGGAGGAAGGCAAGACCGGCATCATCTACGGTTTCCAGAACGCCCATGCCTTCGAGGATCAGATCGGCTACGTCGAGATCTTCAAGCAGCTCGGCGTCGGTATCGTGCAGATGTGCTACAACACCCAGAATCTGGTGGGCACCGGCTGCTACGAGCGCGACGGCGGCCTCTCCGGCTTCGGGCGCGAGATCGTCGCCGAGATGAACCGCGTCGGCATCATGTGCGATCTCTCCCACGTCGGTTCCAAGACCTCCGAAGAGGTGATTCTCGAATCGAAGAAGCCGGTGTGCTACTCCCACTGCCTGCCTTCGGGCCTCAAGGAGCACCCGCGCAACAAGTCCGACGAGGAGCTGCGCTTCATCGCCGAGCACGGCGGCTTCGTCGGCGTGACCATGTTCACCCCCTTCCTGCGCGCCGGTATCGACGCCACCGTCGACGACTATGTCGAGGCCATCGAGTACGTCATGAACATCGTCGGCGAGGACGCCATCGGCATTGGTACCGACTTCACCCAGGGCCACGGCAAGGACTTCTTCGAGTGGCTGACCCACGACAAGGGCTACGCCCGTCGCCTGACCAGCTTCGGCAAGATCATCAATCCCGAGGGCATCCGCACCATCGGCGAGTTCCCCAACCTGACCGAAGCCTTGCTGCGCCGTGGGTTCAGTGAAACTCAGGTGCGCAAGATCATGGGGGAAAACTGGGTGCGTATCTTGAAAGACGTTTGGGGCGCCTGACGATAGCGGCTGAGGCGCCTCCTCGCAGGCCTGCCCCCGGACCAGCTCCGAGCGGTACTGCCAACGACGATGCTCTTGCCCGCAATGCCATAACAAACAAGATTTGAGGAAACCAACCGTGACCAAGATGGCCCCCGAGCTTCCCATCGAGGTGGATAGCGAAACCGGCGTGTGGACCACCGACGCCCTGCCGATGCTCTACGTACCGCGGCACTTCTTTATCAACAACCATACGGCCGTCGCCGAAGCGCTGGGTGTGGATAAGTACGCCGAGATTCTCTACCACGCCGGCTACAAGAGCGCCTGGCACTGGTGCGAGAAGGAAGCCGAGCTGCACGGCCTGGAGGGTGTCGAGGTGTTCGAGCATTACATGACACGTCTGTCCCAGCGTGGCTGGGGCAAGTTCGTCACCGAGGAAATCGACCTCGATGCCGGCACCGCCCGGGTACGCCTGGAGCACAGCGCTTTCGTCTATCAGCTGGGCAAGACGGGGCATAAGGAAGAGTACATGTTCACCGGCTGGTTCGCCGGTGCCATGGACCAGATCCTCGCCGCCCGAGGCAGCAATCTGCGCACCGTGGCCGAGCAGACCCAAAGCGCCGCCGAACCCGGCTGCGATGTGGGCATCTTCACCGTTCAGCCGCTGGCCGACGCTCAGGGTTGAGGAGGTTTTCATGGCATTCGACGCGATCTTCGAGCCGATCCAGATCGGCAAGCTGACCATCCGCAACCGCGTGGTCAGTACCGCCCATGCCGAAGTGCATGCCACCGACGGCGGCATGACTACCGAGCGTTACGTTCGTTACTACGAGGAGAAGGCCAAGGGCGGCTGCGGGTTGTGCATCTGCGGCGGCTCCTCGGTGGTCTCCATCGACAGCCCCCAGGGCTGGTGGAGCTCGGTGAACCTGTCCACCGACCGCATCATCCCTCACTTCCAGAATCTCGCCGATGCCGTGCACAAGCACGGCGGCAAGATCATGATCCAGATCACCCACATGGGACGGCGCTCGCGCTGGGACGGCTTCGACTGGCCGACCCTGGTGTCGCCCTCGGGTATCCGCGAACCGGTGCACCGCTCCACCTGCAAGACCATCGAGGAGGAGGAGATCTGGCGTATCGTCGGCGACTTCGCCCAGGCCGCTCGGCGGGCCAAGGAAGGCGGACTGGACGGTGTCGAACTCTCCGCCGTGCACCAGCACCTGATCGATCAGTTCTGGAGTCCGCGGGTCAACAAGCGCACCGATCAGTGGGGCGGCAGCTTCGAGAATCGCATGCGCTTCGGCATGGAGGTGCTCAAGGCGGTGCGCGCCGAGGTGGGCGACGACTTCGCCGTGGGCATGCGCATCTGTGGCGACGAGTTCCACCCCGACGGCCTGACCCATGAGGACATGAAGCAGATCGCCGCCTATTACGATGCCACCGGCAAGGTCGATTTCTTCGGCGTGATCGGCTCCGGCTGCGATACCCACAACACCCTGGCCAACGTGATTCCCAACATGTCCTTCCCGCCGGAGCCCTTCCTGCACCTGGCGGCGGGCATCAAGGAAGTGGTCAAGGTGCCGGTGATCCACGCCCAGAACATCAAGGACCCCAACCAGGCCCAGCGCATTCTCGAAGGGGGCTACGTCGATCTGGTGGGCATGACCCGTGCCCATATCGCCGATCCGCACCTGATTGCCAAGATCAAGATGGGGCAGATCGACCAGATCAAGCAGTGTGTCGGTGCCAACTACTGCATCGACCGCCAGTATCAGGGCCTCGACGTGCTGTGTATTCAGAACGCCGCGACGTCGCGGGAGTATATGGGACTGCCGCACATCATCGAGAAAAGCGAAGGACCGAAGCGCAAGGTGGTGGTGGTAGGCGGCGGCCCCGGCGGCATGGAGGCGGCCCGCGTCGCCGCCGAGCGAGGCCACGACGTCACCTTGTTCGAAGCTGAAGAGCAGCTGGGCGGTCAGATCACCATCGCCGCCCAGGCGCCGCAGCGCGATCAGATCGCCGGCATCACTCGCTGGTACCAGCTGGAACTGACACGCCTCGGGGTCGATCTGCGCCTGGGTACTCGCGCCGACGAAGCCACCCTCGAGGACCTGCGCCCCGATGTCGTGATGCTGGCCACCGGCGGGCAGCCCTTCCTCAGCCAGAACCCGGAGTGGGGTTACTCGGAAAACCCTGAGGAGAGTTTGGTGGTGAGCGCCTGGGACGTTCTCAGCGGTGCGGCGGAGCCGGGCAAAAACGTACTTATCTACGACACCATCTGCGAATTCACCGGCGTCTCTGTAGCGGATTTCCTTGCCGACAAGGGCTCCAAGGTCGAAATCGTCACCGACGACATCAAGCCGGGTGCCGCGGTAGGCGGCACCACCTTCCCGACCTATTACCGCAGCCTCTACGAGAAGGAGGTGATCATGACCTCCGACCTGGCGCTGCATAAGGTCTACCGTGAGGGCGGGCAGCTGGTGGCGGTGCTCGAGAACGAGTATACCGGCGCTCTGGAGGAGCGGGTGGTCGATCAGGTGGTGGTGGAGAACGGCGTACGCCCGGACGAGGGGCTCTACTACGCACTCAAGGAGCGTTCGCGCAATCGTGGCCAGGTGGATCTCGAGGCGCTCTACGCCGCCAAGGCGCAGCCCAGCTTGAGCGAGCAGGGCGAAGGCTACCTGCTGTTCCGCCTGGGCGACTGCACCGCGCCGCGCAATACGCATGCGGCCATCTACGACGCCCTGCGGCTGTGTAAAGACCTTTGAAAGCTATTGCGCTCGGCCAGGCGTTGTTGAAGTTCGGCTCGTCATGCTCATGGAGCAAGCAGTCCACTCCGCTGACTCGCCGAACTTCGCCTAGCCTGGCCGTCGCTCATGACGCTTTCACCGTGCCGGCCTCTGTGGGCGTCGGGTCAGCCCCGACGTCAACGCTAACGCCAAAGCCAACGGCTTATGAGACGAGGTGAGCACCATGCTCGACACCCTCCTGCCGATACTGATCTTCTCCGCCCTGGCGCTGGCCCTGATCGGCGCCGTGCGACGCATTCTCCTCTGGCGCCAAGGACGCTCATCGCCGGTGGCTATCCTCCAAGGTCTTGCGGCCATGCCGCGGCGCTATCTGGTCGACCTGCACCATGTGGTGGCGCGCGACAAGGTCATGTCCAACACCCACGTGGCTACCGCCGGGGGCTTCGTCGCCGCCGCCGTGCTGATGATCCTGGTGCATGGCCTGGGGCTTGCCAACCCGGTGTTGGGCGGGCTGCTGCTGGTCGCGAGTGCGTTGATGTTCGTGGGTAGCCTGTTCGTCGCCAAGCGGCGGCGCAATCCGCCCGCCCGGCTCTCCAAGGGGCCGTGGATGCGGCTGCCCAAGAGCCTGATGGCGTTTTCGTTGAGCGTGTTCCTGATCACCCTGCCGACGGTAGGCCTGCTCCCCGCTGGAACGGGCAGCGGAATTCTTGCCCTGGCACTAGCCGCCGTGCTGGTTTGGGGGCTGGGTGAAATGGTGTTCGGCATGACCTGGGGCGGGCCGATGAAGCACGCCTTCGCCGGGGCTCTGCATCTGGCCTTCCATCGCCGCCCCGAGCGCTTCGGTGAGGGCAACCGCTCCACCGGCCTCAAGGCGCTGAACCTGGATGATCCCAAGGCCCCCCTGGGCGTCGAGACGCCCAGCGACTTCACCTGGAACCAGCTACTCGGCTTCGACGCCTGCGTGCAGTGCGGTCGCTGCGAGGCGGTGTGCCCGGCCTTCGCCGCCGGTCAGCCGCTCAATCCCAAGAAGCTGATTCAGGACATGGTCGTCGGTATGGTCGGCGGCAGCGATGCCGGGTATGCCGGTAGCCCCTATCCGGGCAAGCCGGTGGGCGAGCATGCCGGTAGTCCCCATGGCCCTATCGTCGCCCGTGAGGGGACCGCCCTTGTCGATGCCGAGACGCTGTGGTCGTGCACCACCTGCCGCGCCTGTGTCGAAGAGTGTCCGATGATGATCGAGCATGTCGATGCCATCGTCGACATGCGTCGCTTCCTCACGCTGGAGCAAGGCAATACGCCGGGCAAGGGGGCCGAGGTACTCGACAATCTGATCGCTACCGACAACCCTGGCGGATTCGATCCCGGCTCGCGCATGCACTGGGCGGCGGATCTCAACCTGCCGCTGATGCGTGAGCTGGGGCAGGTGGACGTACTGCTGTGGCTGGGAGACGGAGTCTTCGACATGCGCAACCAGCGTACCCTGCGCGCCCTGGTGAAGGTCCTGCGTGCCGCCGAGGTGGACTTTGCCGTGCTCGGCAATGAGGAGCGCGACAGTGGCGATGTGGCGCGTCGCCTGGGCGACGAGGCCACCTTCCAGGTGCTCGCCAGGCGCAACATCGCGACACTTTCGCAGTACCGTTTCCAGAGCATCGTGACCTGCGATCCGCACAGCTTCCACGTGCTCGGCAACGAGTACGGCGCGTTGGGTGGCGACTACGAGGTGCGTCACCACAGTACCTATATCGCCGAGCTGTTCGCAGCGGGCCGGCTGCAGGTCGCCCCCAGTAAGGGTGGCAAGGTCACTTACCATGACCCTTGCTATCTCGGTCGCTACAACGGTGAATACGAAGCGCCGCGCAATGTGCTCAGGTCGCTGGGAATCGAGGTCACCGAGATGGAGCGTTCGGGCTATCGCTCGCGCTGTTGCGGCGGCGGCGGCGGGGCACCGATCACCGACATCCCCGGCAAGCAGCGAATTCCCGACATGCGCATGAACGACGTACGTGAGACCGGAGCCGAGCTGGTGGCGGTGGGCTGCCCACAGTGCACTGCCATGCTCGAAGGGGTGGTCGATGCCACCGCCGAAGTGCGCGACATCGCCGAGCTGGTGGCCGATGCCCTGGTAACGAGGAGCGAATCGCGGCGCGAGGAGACACACCAGCCCCTGCCTGCCGGTACTTCCCGCCCCGAGGTGAAGGAGGTCGCATCATGAGTGAGATTCAGCGCCGCGATCCGCGCAGGGAGTGGATCGCCCGCAATCGCCTGCACCCCGAACACCTGAGCGTGCTTGCTGAGCTTGGCAAGCGGAGCGCATCCGCGACGACCGAATGGATGGGCCCCAACGGGGTGATCCGCAGGGACCCCCATGCGGTAGGCTTCATCGGTCCCAACGGCATCAAGCGTATCGATCGCAGCGGTGCCCAGCAGGGTGGCCATGCCGTCGTCGGCACGACGGGGACGAAGGAGAGTCGTCGCCTGGTAACGATCGACGAGCCTGCCTTCCTGGTGGCGGTGGTGCCGGACATGCCCGGTGGGCGACTCTCGGCGCACGACCGCGACCTGCTGGGCCTGGCCCGACAGCTGGCCGATGCCGATGGCGAGCGGCCCGGGGCGGTATTGGCGGTGGTCTTCGGTAGTCACAAGCGCGAGGGGGGCGGCGAGCTGAAAGAGACGTCCTTCGATGAAGCCGGTGTCGACCGCTTGATGCAACTCGACGACGCCCTGTTCGATGGCTACGCGCCGGAGGCGCGCCTGGCGGCGCTTACTGCCGTCGAGCGTGAGCTGGCCCCGCGGCTGTGGCTGTTACCCGACTCCAAGCTGGGCGGCGCGGACATGGGGCGGCGCCTGTCGGCGCGCCTGGGCGAACGGCCAGCCGCCGGGGTATGGCAGATCGAACGCGATGATGCCTGCGCCCTGGGCTGGCGCTGTATCGGAAGGGGGGCTGCCGGCAGCAGCGATATTCAGCGTACGCTGCCGCGCGTCGTGCTGGCATTGCCCGAGTGCGCCGAGCCGGTCTTCGAGACTCGTCATGCCGCTCAGCCGCTGTCGCTGAAGCAGGCGCTGCCCTCTCTGTTGGGGCGCATCGAGGATCGGGGCCAGGTGGCCGTCGACCCGGCCGGCGTGGCGCTTTCAGAAGCTGAATTCATCCTCTCCGCCGGCAACGGCGTCAAGGATTGGGACGGGTTCCACCACGCCGCCAAGGTGCTGGGAGCGACCGAAGGTGCCTCGCGGGTGGCGGTGGACGACGGCTTCATGCCGCGTCACCGCCAGGTGGGCGCCACCGGGACCTGGGTGACTGCGCGGGTCTACATGGCGGTGGGTATCAGCGGCGCCATTCAGCATCTTCAGGGAATCCAGAGCTGCGACAAGGTGGTGGCGATCAACCTCGATCCCGGCTGTGACATGGTCAAGCGCGCCGACCTGGCGGTGATCGGTGACTCGGCGGGCATCCTCGCGGCACTGGTCGAGATGGTACAACGGCAGCGAGAGGAGAAGCGTGATGCAGCCTGAAGCACTAGGTGAGGCAGTCCTCGACGTGGCGGTGCTGGTTTCGGTCGGTCGGCACCCCGTGACCGGGCGTGCTCGTCGCGCCGATCAGGATGCTCGCGGCGTCGAGCTGGCCAAGTCGCTCGAGAGAGCCAAGGTCACCCTGCTGCATGCGGGCACGCTCGGTGAGGAGGATGAGGAGGCCCTGCGCGGTTATCTGGGCATGGGCCTGCCGAGCCTGGCTCTCATCGAACAGCCGCGCGGCGCCGACGTGCTCCCCGCACTGGCTCGTGCGCTTGAGGAAGCCAACCCGCAGCTGGTGATTGCCGGCGAGCGCGCCGAGCAGGGCGAAGGGTCCGGCATGCTGCCCTATCTGCTGGCCGAACGCCTGGGTTGGCCGCTGATCGGCGGTGTGGCCGATGTGGAAAGCATCGAGAATGGCACGGCCACATTGCTCCAGGCGCTGCCGCGCGGCCAGCGCCGTCGGCTGCGGGTGCGTCTGCCGGCGATCGTCAGCGTCGACACCGCTGCTCCTGCCGCTCGCCAGAGCGCCTTCGGCCCGGCCCGGCGCGGTGAGATCGAGGCCGAGCCCGCCGCGGTCGAGTGGGACGAGGCCCAGGCGGAGTGGAACGTGACACCCGCGCGCAAGCGCCCCAAGCGGCTCAAGATCGTCAAGGCGGCCTCGGCGCGGGATCGCTTCAAGGCCGCCGCGGCCAAGGCCGAAGGCGGCAGTGGTCAGGTGTTGACCGACGTGACCCCGGAGCAGGGCGCCGAGGCGATCTTCAAATTGCTGAAGGACGAGGGAGTATTACGCTAGGCTCGACCACAGCGTCTCATCCAACGACGACCCCGGCCCTGGCCGGGGTCGTTGCGTTGGGGCGCCGGTATTTGTGGATATAGGCAGCACACAGGGTAAGTGGCACACACGCCAACTGCACTCCGGCGGCGGGCCTTGCATCGCTTGCGACAGCAATCCAGTTGGTCGGTCTCTGGGAGCTTGGCTTATTGTCTTCCCCAACAAGAAGACCCCGGCCAAGGCCGGGGTCGCGTGGTTGCTTCTTACCTGGGGTCGATGGTGTATCAGGCCGGCTTGGCCAGCGCCAACCCGCGTTGCTCTTCCCTCAGCCCCTTGACCAGACAGTAGGCCATGCCCAGCAGCACCAGGGTGAAGGGCAGTCCGGTGGCCACGGCGCCGGCCTGGAGCGCACCCAGTGCCGTACTGCCGCCGCCATAGAGCAGAATGCCTGCGATCACGCCTTCCAGCACTGCCCAGAACACGCGCTGGCCGCGGGGCGCGTCGGTCTTGCCGCCGGCGGTGATGTTGTCGATCACCAGCGAGCCGGAGTCCGACGAGGTGATGAAGAAGATCAGTACCAGCAGTATCGCCAGGCTGGAGGTCAGCGTGGTCAGCGGCAGGTGTTCGAGCATCTGGAACATTGCCAGCGAGACGTCGCTGATGCCGTCGGCCAGGGCGCCGACACCGGCGGCCGACTGGTCCAGGGCGGTGCCGCCGAAGGCGCTCATCCAAACCAGGGTCACCAGGGTCGGCACCAGCAGCACGGCGATCAGGAACTCACGCACCGTACGCCCGCGGGAAACCCGGGCGATGAACATGCCGACGAAGGGCGACCAGGAGATCCACCAGGCCCAGTAGAAGACCGTCCAACCGTGGTACCAGACGGTGTCGTCGCGACCGACCCAGTTGGAGAGCGGCACGATGTGGCTGGCATAGGCCAGGGTGGTGCTCCACAGATTGTTGACGAACAGCAGCACGCCACCGGTGATGATGACGAAGGTGAGCAGTGCCAGGGCGATCAGCATGTTGATCTTGGAGAACAGCTTCACGCCGCCGTCGATCCCGCGCCACACCGAGAACAGCGCCACGGCGGTGACCACCACGATGATGGCGAGCTGGGTGCCGATGGTATTGGGCACGTCGAACAGGTAGTTGAGGCCGCCCGCCGCCTGGGATGCGCCGAAGCCCAGCGAGGTGGCCAGGCCGAAGATGGTCGCCAGTACCGCGACGATGTCGATCACGTGGCCGAACCAGCCGCGCACCCGTTCACCGAGGATCGGGGTGAAGGCCGAGCGCAGGGTCAGCGGCAGGCCACGGTTGTAGGCGAAGAAAGCCAGCGACAACCCCACCACGCCATAGATCGCCCAGGGGTGCAGGCCCCAGTGGAACATCGTGGCGCCGATCGCCGCGCTGGCACCGGCCGGGGTGTGCGCCGGGGTATCGAGCGGGGTGCCGTACCAGTCGGTGTAGTAGGCCACCGGCTCGGCAACGCTCCAGAACATCAGGCCGATGCCCATGCCCGCGGCAAACAGCATGGCGAACCATGAGGTGGTGGAGTACTCCGGCCGTGCGCCGGTGCCACCCAGGCGGATGCGACCCACCGGCAAGACGATCAGCGCCAGGCACAGCAGCACGAAAAGATTGCCGGCAATCATGAACAGCCAGTCGAAGTACTCTATCGACCAGCCGCGAGCCGCTGTGAGATGGCCGTTGGCGGCATCGGGATAGACCAGGGCATAGAGGATGAAGGCCAGGATGGCCAGGGCCGAGAGTGGGAAGACAGGGTGGTGGAAGTCCATCCCCAGCACCTGGGCGTTGTCCTGCCCGGGTGTGAGAATGGGTTCATCGTCTTGGCTCATGGGGATTCCTCGCATGTTGTTGTTGGTAACCGCAAGCGACAGGCGCTCCCGGGCGAGCCATTGTTGGGCCAGGCCGAAGTGAGGGATGTCGTGAAAGCGACCTCCAGCTATCCGCTGGCTCATCGTCGCGGCGGCGTGTCTCAGGTAGGCAAGCAGAGGTCTCTGTGGGGCAAGTGCGGCATCGTCAAGGGCATAGGCTGAAGCGGCGGAATGTGCCGCACCTGACAACAACGAACGGGAGCCAGCCATGAGCCAAGCCAACCGCGGAGTCGTCTACCAAGGCCCAGGCAAGGTCGAGGTAGAAGCCATTCCCTACCCCGAACTCGCACTGGGCAATCGCCGCTGCGATCACGGTGTGATTCTGAAGGTCGTGACCACCAACATCTGCGGCAGCGACCAGCACATGGTGCGCGGTCGCACCACGGCGCCATCCGGCCTGGTGCTGGGACATGAGATCACCGGCCTGGTGATCGAATGCGGCCGCGACGTCGAATTCATCCAGCCGGGCGACCTGGTGTCGGTGCCCTTCAACATCGCCTGCGGGCGTTGCCGCAACTGCAAGGAAGGCCGCACGGGGATCTGTCTCAACGTCAATCCGGCGCGCCCGGGGGCCGCCTATGGCTACGTCGACATGGGCGGCTGGGTCGGCGGTCAGACCGAGTACGTCATGGTGCCCTACGCCGACTTCAACCTGCTGAAATTCCCCGACGCCGACCAGGCCATGGAGAAGATCCGTGACCTGACGCTGCTCTCCGACATCTTCCCCACCGGCTTCCATGGCTGCGTGACGGCCGGAGTCGGGCCTGGCAGCACGGTGTATATCGCCGGGGCGGGCCCGGTGGGGCTGGCGGCGGCGGTTTCGGCCCAGCTTCTGGGCGCGGCCTGCGTGATCGTGGGTGACATGATCGAGGAGCGCCTGGCCCAGGCGAGAAGTTTCGGCTGCGAAACCATCGACCTGACCCAGGAAGGCGACATGGCCGACAGGATCGAGGCGATTCTCGGCGAGCGAGAAGTGGATGCCTTCGTCGACTGCGTCGGCTTCGAGGCTCATGCCTGCGGTTGCAACCACGGCAAGGAGGCGCCCGCCACGGTACTCAACTCGGCAATGTCATTGACCCGTGCCGGCGGCCAGATCGGCATTCCCGGCCTCTACGTGACCGAAGATCCGGGTGCTGCCGATGATGCCGCCAAGCAGGGTGCACTGAGCATGCGCTTCGGCCTCGGCTGGGCCAAGTCGCACTCTTTCCATACCGGCCAGTGCCCGGTGATGAAGTACCACCGCCCGCTGATGCAGGCGATCCTGTTCGGCAAGGTCAATATCGCCGATGCGGTCAACGTCCAGATGATCAGTCTGGATCAGGCGCCGCAGGGCTACGCCGACTTCGACGGCGGCGCGGCGAAGAAATTCGTCATCGACCCCCACGGCAGTGTGGCCGCGTGAGGCGGTGCCCCAGCGTGGCCGCCTGAGCGATAGCAGGGTAAGGTAGAGGAAGGAACGACCACGGCAGCAGGAGGTACGAGAGATGATGATCGCCGACCTGATCGATACTCAGGATTTCCGTGAACGCCTGCTGGCGCTGGGCATCGACCTTCCCTCGAATGCCGATCCCGACACCTGCGCTCGGCTGGCCGCTCGACAGCATGCACACTGCGCCGTGCCGGGCCTGCCGGCGCTGGTCAAGGGACTGGAGGCACAGTCCGGGGTCATGCTGCCCGAGGTGCGCGAGGCGCTGGCGAGCCATCTGCGGTCTGCCGTCTAGCCGTTGAGCTCAGGCCTGGCGACGCCGCTACTGCCCTAACCCCAGTGAAACGAATCGCCCCCGGCCTAGGCCGGGGGCGATTGCTTTTACCTACGCAAGTACCTACGCAAGGGGACGAAGCCTAGCCGCCGACCAGCTGCAGGTGGGGAGCGCTGTGGCCCAGATTTTCCTGCATCCGCTCGCTATACCAGTCGATGAAGTCGATCACACCGAACTCGTAGGTTTCCGAATAGGGGCCCGGCTGATAAGCCTTGGAGTTGATGCCGCGCTGGTTCTCCTCGGCCAGACGCTTGTCCTGGGCGTTGGTGGCGTCCCACACCCGGCGCATCTCATCGGGGTTGTAGTCGACGCCTTCCACGGCGTCCTTGTGCACCAGCCACTTGGTGGTCACCAGCGTTTCCTGGGGCCCCAGCGGCAGCACGCGGAACACGATGGCATGGTCGCCCATGAAGTGGTTCCAGGAGTTGGGCAGGTGCAGGATACGCAGCGAGCCCATGTCGGGGCTGGTCAGACGGCCCATCAGCTTGCGGCAGGCCGGCTTGCCGTCCATGGTCATGGAGACCACGCCATCCAGCAGCGGCGTGCGGGTCAGGCGGTTGCGCTTGCCGAAGCGCTTGAGCTGCCAGGGAACCTGCTGGTCGTCCCAGTCGGACTGTTTCTTTGCCACCAGCGCCTTGTAAGCGGCCGTGGCGCGGGGATCGTCGGTGTCGTCGAACTCCTGCAGCGAGTTGAGCAGCTCGGGGTGGGCGCCGTTGCAGTGGTAGCACTCGCGGTTGTTCTCGATGACCAGTTTCCAATTGGCCTGCTCGACGATGTTCGACTCCACGGCAACCTTGAGGTTGGCCATCTCGTAGGGCTCGAGATAGTGCTCCAGGGTGATCAGGAAGTCGTCGATGGCCGGTGGCTGCTCGGCCAGGCTGACGAAGATGAAGCCACCGCCGGTGCGCACGTGGACCGGCTTGAGGCCATAGGCGGAGAGGTCGAAGTTCTCGCCCATGTCGCTGCCGGCGAACAGCAGGCGACCATCGAGCTCGTAGGTCCATTGGTGATAGGGGCAGACCAGCTTGGCCACCTTGCCCTTGTCGCTGACGCACAGTCGCGAGCCACGATGGCGGCAGACGTTGTGGAAGGCATGGATCGCACCGTCATTGCCACGCACGATGATGACCGGGTTATCCCCGACCTGAAGGGTCATGTAATTGCCCTTCGCCGGTACCTCACAGGTCATGCCAGCGAACAACCACTCTTTGCCGAAGATCTCCTGCATGTCCAGGGCGAACAGCCGGGCATCGTTGTAGAAGGGCTGCGGCAACGAGAAGTTGCGAGCACGTTCGGCAAGTATCGCGGCGGTCGCTTGGCGCGCTGGGTCCAGGGGATCGTCAAGGGGGGCCGGAGAGAGTGGGTCCATGGAAACTTCCTCATTGCTGGCCGCGTCTGCGGCATCGGTCGAATTATTGGTGTCGTGATGGCATGGATGTCTGATGGGATCAGGGCGAGTTTGGATCAGCTGCCGCCCCCCCAATTGTCTGCCGACGACCCGAATGGATTCAGGCGCGACCAGCGAGAGTAGAAAAGTCATGTCTCATGGAGACCATGGGTACGTTCATGTCGCAGTCAGGCAAGTCGGGCTCTTGCCTACTGACGCAGAATTCGTTCAACGACAGGCGGATTGCCGCAGTCGGAGCCACCCACGCTGAACAACGCCAGGCGACTCGACATGACCATGAACTTTCTCAACCCCGTCACGACCCAGACCTGGACCAACGGCCGCCATGTGGTGCGCTGCGTCAAGGTGATTCAGGAAACCTGGGACGTTCGCACCTTTTGCTTCATGGCCGAGCAGCCGGTGCTGTTCTTCTTCAAGCCGGGGCAGTTCGTGACCCTGGAGCTGGAGATCGAGGGGGAGCCGATCATGCGCTCCTATACCATCTCCAGTTCGCCATCGATCCCCTACAGCTTCTCGATCACCGTCAAGCGGGTGCCGGGCGGAAGGGTATCCAACTGGCTGCATGACAACATGAGGGTCGGCAACGAACTGGCAGTACACGGGCCGGTGGGCAACTTCAACTCGATCGACTTTCCCGCCGAGAAGGTGCTGTTCCTCTCCGGCGGCGTGGGCATCACGCCGCTGATGTCGATGACGCGCTGGTTCTTCGACACCAACGCCAACGTCGACGTCGAATTCATCCACAGTGCGCGTGCCCCGCGCGATGTCATCTACCATCGCGAGCTGGTGCACATGTTCTCGCGGATCCCCGAGTTCAAGCTGCATATCGTCTGCGAGAAAAAGGACGACATCGGCGAGGCCTGGGCCGGCTATCGAGGCTATCTGACTCAGCCGATGCTCGAGCTGATGGCGCCGGATTTCCTCGAGCGCGAGATATTCTGCTGCGGCCCTACCCCCTACATGAATGCGATCAAGCGCATCCTGCGTGATAACGGTTTCGACATGAGCCACTATCACGAGGAGTCTTTCGGCGCCACGCCGCTGGACGTGCGCGAGGAAGTGCTGGAGCTGGCCGAGCAAGCCGAGGCAGAGGCCGAGGAGATCGATTACGCCGACTTGCTCAGCGTCGAGTTCGCCGGCTCGGGCAAGAGCGTGCGCATCCAGCCGGGCGAGACGGTGCACGCCGCCGCCTCCAAGCTCGGGCTGCATATTCCCAAGGCTTGCGGCATGGGTATCTGCGGCACGTGCCGGGTGGGCCTCAAGTCCGGCGAAGTGGACATGGAACACAACGGGGGTATCACCGAAGAGGACATCGAAGAGGGTTATATCCTCTCCTGTTGCAGCAAGCCGCTCGGCAATGTGGTGGTCGATTACTGAAGCCTGCTGGGGCGAGGCTCAGGTGTGCCGAGCTTCGTCGAACAGCTCGTCGACGCGACACACCTCGCCGCAGCTGTCCAGCGAATAGCCGGGCAGCTCGAGGACGGCTTGCTGGAACGGTTCGCTGCGGATCATCTCGAGCAGGCGTTTCACACTGGGATCGGTGAGGCTCTTGCGCTGACACAGTAGAAGGTAGTGTTCGGTGGTCAACGGCTGGAAATCCAGGCCGAACTGGCGTGCGGCGGCTTCCACGCCGAAGCCCACATCGGCCATGCCGGCGGCAATGTAGGCGGCCACGGCGGAGTGGGTGTACTCCTCGAGCTCGAAGCCCGGGATGCGCTGAGATGAGAGCCCAGCCTCGCGCAACAGGATATCGAGCAGCGCTCGGGTACCCGAGGCCTGCTGGCGGTTGATGAAACGCACATCGCCGCGAACCAGATCGGTCAGGCCGGCGACTCCCTTCGGGTTGCCCGGTGCGAGCATCAGCCCCTGACAGCGGGTGATGAAACGAATGATGCAGTGGCTGCGTGGCCGCAGCTGGCGCCGATAGCCCTGCATCAGCGGCCCGCGTGTCGCCGAGGTCGGCATGTGGTAGCCGGCCACGTCGCAGACGCCGCGATTGAGGGCGGCCAATGCCTCTTGGGGGCTGCAGTATTGCAGGTCGAGCTGAAAATCGCTGGCGAAGCGGGGCAGCAGCGCCACGGCATAGCCGTGGCTGGCATGCATGCGCAGCACCGGCTCGACGCCCTCGAAAAGCTGTTGAAGTTCGAGATTGAGCTCCGAGCCCAGGCTCTCGAGCTGTGGACCGAGCCGGGCGGCCACCCGCTGTCGTGCCCACAGCAGTTTGTCGCCTAGTGGAGTGAGTCGCGCACCGCGCCCTTTTTGCATTTCCACCAGCGCCACACCGAAGAAATCGGCCCACTTGTTGAGCAAGTTCCAGGCGTGGCGATAGGAGATGCCGGCTTCGGCGGCAGCCTCGGTCAGCTTGCCGCTGCGATGAATGCCTTGCAGCAGCCCGAACAGCTGCGGATCCAGGCGGTTACCTGCTTCGTCGGTAAAGGACCAGGCCGGCTCGATTCGAATGCGTTTCATATGATGTGTTTTTCATATTTTGAAAAGACCGCACTGCTGCTACCTTCATTATAAGGCTGCAGAGCAGAGCAAGTGGCAATCTTGTTTCATATATGCACTGTAGTACATAACTTAGCATAACGATAATCATACAGCGGATTCGAACGTATCGGTGAAGTGGCGATGACGAGTCTCCTACGTTCGCTTCGAGGCCAGGCCATGTTAAACAGCGCACACCTAAACTGGACCCCCCAGCAGGTTCAGGACGAAATCGACGCCCTGAAGCACAAACCCGGGGCTCTGCTACCCATCCTGCACGCGATTCAGGACCGCTGGGGCTACGTACCGCGCGAGGCGGTGCCGCTCATTGCCGAGTCGTTGCAGCTCACCCGGGCCGAGGTGCACGGCGTGATCAGTTTCTACCACCACTTCCGCACCACGCCGCCGGGGCGCCACGTGGTGCAGCTGTGTCGCGCCGAGGCGTGTCAGGCTCGCGGCTCGCGGGCGCTGGAAACCCACGTGCGAGACGTGCTCGGCATCGACTATCACCAGACCACCGCCGATCGCGAGATCACCCTGGAGCCGGTCTACTGCCTGGGCAACTGCGCCTGTGGTCCATCGCTACGTGTCGGCGAGCGCATCCATGGCCGGGTCACGCCGGAAAAATTCGATCGCCTGGTGGATGATCTGACCGTTCAAGTCCTGGAGGTAGGTTGATGAGCGTCAAGGTCTATGTACCCCGCGAGACCACGGCTCTTGCTCTCGGTGCCGATGAGGTGGCCGCTCGCATCAAGGCGGAGGCGGCCGCCCGTGACATCGACATCGAGCTGGTCCGCAACGGCTCCCGCGGTCTGTTCTGGCTGGAACCCCTGGTCGAGGTCGAGACATCGGCGGGGCGCATCGCCTATGGACCGGTCGAGCCCGGCGACGTGGCCGGGCTGTTCGACGCCGGGCTGCTGGAAGCCGGTTTGCAGACACACGGTTCCCAGTCACCCCTCTACCAAGGGCCGGTCGAGGCGATTCCCTACCTGCAGGCTCAGCAGCGGCTGACATTCTCACGCATCGGCGTCACCGACCCGCTCTCCCTCGACGACTACCGTGCTCATGACGGTTTTCGCGGCCTGGATCAGGCGCTTGCGCTTTCGCCTCAGGCCATCGTCGACGAGGTCAAGGCCTCCGGCCTGCGCGGCCGTGGCGGGGCGGCGTTTCCCACCGGCATCAAGTGGCAGACAGTGCTCGACGCCCCGGCCGAACAGAAGTACATCGTCTGTAACGCCGACGAGGGCGACTCCGGCACCTTTGCCGACCGCCTGGTGATGGAATGCGACCCCTATTTGCTGATCGAGGGCATGGCCATCGCCGGCCTCGCCGTGGGCGCCACCCAGGGCTACGTCTACCTGCGTTCGGAATATCCGCTGGCCCTCGAGATCTTCAATGAGGCCATCTCCCGCGCCGAGGCCGCCGGCTATCTCGGCGCCGATATCCGCGGCAGCGGCCGACGCTTCGACCTCGAGGTGCGCCTCGGCGCCGGCGCCTATATCTGCGGCGAGGAGACCTCTCTGCTCGAAAGCCTCGAGGGCAAGCGCGGCATGGTGCGCTTCAAGCCGCCGCTGCCGGCGATAGAGGGCCTGTTCGGCCGGCCCACCGTGGTCAACAACGTTCTGTCGCTGGCCGCGGTGCCTTTCATCCTTGCCCACGGGGCCAAGGCCTATGCCGACTGCGGCATGGGCCGCTCGCGGGGCACCCTGGCGCTGCAGTTGGCCGGTAACGTCAAGCGCGGCGGGCTGGTGGAGCTCGCCTTCGGCACTACCCTGCGTGAACTGATGGAAGGCTTCGGCGAGGGTACCGAAAGCGGTCGTCCGCTACGCGCGGTACAGGTGGGTGGCCCGCTGGGCGCCTACCTGCCCGAGAGCCAGTGGAACCTGCCGCTGGACTACGAGGCCTTCGCCGAAGTGGGCGCGGTGCTAGGTCACGGCGGTGTGGTGATGTTCGACGACACGGTGGACATGGCCGAGCAGGCCCGCTTCGCCATGGAGTTCTGCACGGTGGAGTCCTGTGGCAAGTGCACTCCCTGTCGCATCGGCGCGGTGCGCGGCGTCGAGGTCATCGACCGCATACGCCAAGGCGACAACCGCGAGGCCAATCTCGTCCTGCTCGGCGACCTATGCGAAACCATGGTGGACGGTTCTCTCTGCGCGATGGGTGGCATGACCCCCTTTCCCGTGCAGAGCGTGATGAAACACTTTCCCGACGACCTGCAGCGCGACGCGCAGCCGCGTTGAGCGGGAGGAGGTACGACATGTTGCACTATTACGATCCCAAGCACGCGTTCGACCCCAGCCTCGTCTCTCCGGAGCGCGACTACGGCACCCCGGCGCGGCTCTCCGAGACCCTCGTCACCCTCGAGATCGACGGCCACGAGATCACCGTTCCCGAAGGCACCTCGGTGCTGCGCGCAGCGGCCTTGGCCGACATCAACATTCCCAAACTCTGCGCCTCGGACAACCTCGAGGCGTTCGGTTCCTGCCGGCTGTGCGCAGTGCAGATCGAGGGCAAGCGCGGCCTGCCGGCTTCCTGCACCACGCCGGTCGAAGCCGGCATGCAGGTCACCACGCAGAACTCGCGGCTGGCCAAGCTGCGGCGCAACGTGATGGAGCTTTACATCTCCGACCATCCGCTGGACTGCCTGACCTGCCCGGCCAACGGCGACTGCGAGCTGCAGGACATGGCCGGTGCGGTGGGGTTGCGCGAGGTGCGCTACGGCTTCGAGGGCGAGAATCACCTTTCCGCGGAGACCGACGACTCCAACCCCTACTTCAGCTTCGATCCCAGCAAGTGCATCGTCTGCTCGCGCTGCGTGCGCGCCTGCGAGGAGGTGCAGGGCACCTTTGCCCTGACCATCGAGGGGCGCGGCTTCGAGTCCAAGGTGGCGGCCGGGCAGAGCGAGGCGTTCATGGACTCCGAATGCGTCTCCTGCGGCGCCTGCGTGCAGGCCTGTCCGACCTCGACGCTGATGGAAAAATCGGTGATCGAGCAAGGCCAGCCGGAGCACAGCGTGGTCACCACCTGCGCCTACTGCGGCGTGGGATGTTCGTTCAAGGCCGAGATGCAGGGCGATCGGGTGGTGCGGATGGTGCCGTACAAGGGCGGTGACGCCAACCACGGCCACTCCTGCGTCAAGGGCCGCTTCGCCTTCGGCTACGCCACCCATCCGGACCGCATCACGACGCCGCTCATCCGCGAGTCGATCGACCAGCCCTGGCGCGAGGTGGGCTGGGAAGAGGCGATTGCCTTTGCCGCCGAACGCCTCAAGGCGATTCAGGCGAAATACGGCCGCGAGAGCATCGGCGGCATCACCTCGTCGCGCTGCACCAACGAGGAGACCTACCTGGTGCAGAAGCTGGTGCGCACGGCCTTCGGCAACAACAACACCGACACCTGTGCTCGGGTATGCCATTCACCCACCGGCTTCGGCCTCAAGGCGACCCTGGGCGAGTCCGCCGGTACCCAGACCTTCGACTCGGTGATGAAGTCCGACACCATCGTCGTCATCGGTGCCAACCCCACCGACGCCCACCCGGTTTTTGCCTCGCAGATGCGTCGTCGGCTGCGTCAGGGCGCCGAGCTGATCGTCGTCGACCCGCGGCGCATCGACCTGCTCAAGACGCCGCATCATCACGGCGCCCAGCATCTTGCCCTGCGCCCCGGCACCAACGTGGCAATGGTCAATGCCCTGGCCCACGTGGTGATCAGCGAGGGGCTGGAGGACCGCGAGTTCATCGCCAAGCGCTGCGACGAGTCGGGCTACCTGGCCTGGCGCGAGTTCATTCTCGACGAGCGCCACTCGCCCGAGAACGTCGAGGCGATCACAGGCGTGCCCGCCGAGCAGGTGCGGCGCGCGGCGCGCACCTACGCCAACGCACCCAACGGTGCGATCTACTACGGCCTCGGCGTCACCGAGCACAGCCAGGGCTCGAGCATGGTCATGGGTATCGCCAACCTGGCGCTGGCCACCGGCAACATCGGCCGCGAGGGCGTGGGCGTCAACCCGCTGCGGGGGCAGAACAACGTTCAGGGCTCCTGCGACATGGGCTCCTTCCCCCACGAGCTGCCGGGCTATCAGCACGTCGGCGATCCTGCCGTGCGCGAACGCTTCGAGGCGGCCTGGGGAGTTCCCATCGACGACGAGCCGGGGCTGCGCATCCCCAACATGTTCGATGCCGCCGTTGCCGGCGACTTCAAGGCGCTCTACGTGCAGGGCGAGGACATTGCCCAGTCCGACCCCAACACCCAGCACGTGGAGCTGGCGCTGCGCGCGCTGGAATGTCTGATCGTGCAGGACATCTTCCTCAACGAAACGGCCAAGTTCGCCCACGTGCTGCTGCCGGGCTCCTCCTTCCTGGAGAAGGACGGCACCTTCACCAACGCCGAGCGGCGCATCAACCGGGTGCGCAAGGTAATGCCGCCGCTGGCCGGCAAGCAGGATTGGGAAGTGACCGTGGACCTGGCCAATGCGCTGGGCTATCCCATGCACTACGATCACCCGGCGCAGATCATGGACGAGATCGCCAGCCTCACGCCGAGCTTCACCGGAGTGAACTATGCGCGTCTGGACGAATTGGGCAGCATCCAGTGGCCGTGCAACGAGGCGTACCCGAAGGGCATGCCGACCATGCACGTCGAGGACTTCCCCATCGGCCTGGGACAGTTCGCCATTACCGACTACGTGCAAAGCGATGAGCTCAGCAACCGGCGCTTCCCGCTGCTGCTGACCACCGGGCGCATCCTCTCCCAGTACAACGTCGGTGCCCAGACACGGCGTACCCACAACCAGGCCTGGCACGACGAGGACGTGCTCGAGCTGCACCCCGCCGACGCCGAGCTGCGCGGCGTGCGCGACGGCGACTGGGTGGGAATCACCAGTCGCGCCGGCCAGACGGTACTGCGCGCACGGGTCAGTGACCGCATGCCGCCAGGGGTGGTCTACACTACGTTTCACCACCCGGGCAGCGGGGCCAACGTCATCACGACGGATAGCTCCGACTGGGCAACCAACTGTCCCGAGTACAAGGTGACTGCCGTTCAGGTCGAGAAGGTCAGCCAGCCCTCCGCCTGGCAGCGCCAGTTCCAGAGCTTCGATCGACTGCAGCTGGGGCTGCTGCGCGGTGTCACCGACGAAGCGGGCGACCAGGCCCTCAGCGGAGCGCGTGAATGAGTGACGAGCACAGTCGCTGCAAGGCCCCGGTGGACGTGCGCCGGGGCGGCAGCGCCGAGCGGTTGGAGGACAGCATCGCCGTGGAGATGCCGGTAGCGTTGGTCTACAACGGCATCTCCCACGCCGTGATGATGGCCACCCCTGCCGATCTCGAGGATTTCGCCCTCGGCTTCAGTCTTACCGAGGGCATCCTGCAAGCAGCGGACGAACTCTACGATATCGAAGTGCGGGAGGAGGCCGCCGGCATCAGCGTGCATCTCGATATCGCCGCTCAGCGCTTCATGGAACTCAAGCAGCGCCGCCGAAGTCTGGCCGGGCGTACCGGCTGCGGCCTGTGCGGCACCGAGTCGCTGGAGCAGGCGATCCGGCCAATCGCACCGGTAACGGCGCCTGTGGTTGCCGATGGTGCCATCCAGCATGCCCTTGAGGCACTGCGCTGGCACCAGCCGCTACAGCGCGAGACCGGTGCCACCCACGGCGCCGCCTGGTGCAGTCTCGATGGACGGATACAGCTGGCCCGCGAGGATGTGGGTCGCCACAACGCCTTGGACAAGCTGATCGGCGCCATGCAGCGCCGGCCTCTGGATCCCCATCACGGCTTCGTGCTGGTTTCCAGCCGTGCCAGCTACGAGATGGTGCAGAAGTGTGCCGCGGCGGGTATCGGCTGTCTCATTGCCGTGTCGGCTCCGACCTCACTCGCCATCGAACAGGCGCGTCAGGCCGGGCTGCTGCTGGTCGGCTTCGCCCGCTCTGGGCGTCACGTCATCTATCATCAGCCGGTCGCCGCGATGGCGCCGGTATTTCATGCCAGCGGAGGTTGATGTAGCCATGAGCCGCAGCCAGCTCGATACCTTGATTCACATGGTGAACCAGATCGCCGTGAACAACGCCCACTACGGCGATACTGCTGCCGAACGTATACACACCCACCTGGTCAAGTTCTGGGCGCGGAGCATGAAGCGCCAGATCGTCGAATACCTTCACCAGGACGGCTCTCAGCTCTCGCCGTTGGCGCGTCAGGCCATCGAGCGGCTGGCCCGAAGTCAGAGCGAAGCGCGCCCGGCGAACGCCTGAAGCCGGGGTTGTCACTCCTTTTTCAACGATACCTGGCGAGCCCCTCTTTCGCGCCGGCCGCCCTGTGGTATATTCGCGCCATGCGTCTCATGGCCCGGCCCACGGCCAGACGGGGCGGGCCTCCCTACCCCGTAGCGAAGCCCCCCTCGGAAGCGTCGTAACGCGCTCCTCCCCACCATGTAGTCGCATCCCCGGCGAAGGGAGTCATGCCGTGACCGTTTTGTCATGGTGCGGGCCACGGCTGGCCGGAAAAAAATCGATCGGTATCAAGCCGACAGCCAACACTCCACTACGCACGGCAGGGGCTGCATGAACAAGGCATCTTTTCTGGCCGCCGCATTGACGGCAGGCTTTTTCACCTTTGGGTCACAGGCCCAGGCAAACATACCCTCCAGTCTGGAGGCGATCGGCGATCTATCCGGGCAATCCGCTCTGTGGCAGGCACTCGATGCCGTCGCCATGCCCGAGGGGCTGACGGCCGATGAGGTCTGGCTCAGTATCGATTTGCGTAACCGCCAGGTGCGGGTCTTTCGCGGCGAGCACGTGATCAAGCGCATCGAACACCTCGCCTTCGGTGCCGGCGGCGCCGCACCTCTGCGTGCCAAGGGCAGCTCGATGACGCCGCTGGGTGAGTTCCGCGTCGACCGTATCAATCGCGCCTCGCGCTTCGGCCTGTTCTTCGGCTTCGACTACCCCAACGCCCAGGTGGCCGAAGAGGCGCTGCAAAGCGGCAAGATCACCCTGCAGGAATATTGGTATATCGACGATTACAGGCGCCGCCATGGGCGGGCGCCGCATACCACGGCATTGGGCGGTTTGATCGGCATCCACGGGCTGGGCCGTGGCGATCCCGAGATCCATCGCAGCTTCGACTGGACCGAGGGCTGCGTGGCGGTCAGCAACGAGGAAATCCGTGCGCTCGACCCGTGGCTGCGAATCGGTACGCGGGTGGTGATAAAAGGCTGAGGCAGGCGGGAGCTGGCGGAAGAGCGTGGGAGTCGAACCCACCAGGGACCGCTGGCAGCCCCTGCCAGATTTGAAGTCTGGCCGCCCCACCGGGGGTCGATCCTCTTCCTTGAGCGGTTTTCCATATTGGGGCCGTTGCCCTACGGCCACAGGTCGGCGTTGCGTATCGCGCGCTCGTCTCCGACGCGGCGCGTGAAGCCTACCTTATCAAAGAATTCGAGAATATGTATGGCCAGCTTGCGGCCGGTGCCGATGCGGTCGCGAAAGGCGGCGGCCCGAATCCTGCCGTGCTCGCGTTCCAGTGCCTGCAGGATGGCGGCCATCTCGACCACCGTGGTGGCTGGGTAGAAGTGATCGCGGCGTACCTGATAGAGCCGGCCGAGCCGTGCACAG